>NZ_JBITXP010000008.1:0-229586 GCF_044544765.1 Streptomyces sp. NPDC053513 | reverse complement strand
GTACCCCCCCCCCCCCCCCCCCCCCCCCCCCCCCCCCCCCCCCCCCCCCCCCCCCCGCGCCCCCCCCCCCCCCCCCCCCGCGCCGCCCCCCCCCCCCCCCTCCGCCGGACCCCGCGCAGGGGCCGCCCGCAACGCTCTTCCCGTGTGGTGCCCGCCGCCCGGGGCGTCCGCGCGGCGGCGGCAGAAGGGTTCCCGGGCGGTGTCGGCGTCAGGTCATGTCGAAGTGGTCAGGTCATGTTGAAGTACGGGAGGGGGCCGGCCGGCTGGGCGGCGGTCACGCGGCGGATCACGGCGATCGCCAGGATCGAGTCCAGGATGCCGAGGGCGTGGTCCACCGGGGTGTGGTAATCGGTCTGGTGGAGCACCAGCAGGTGGACCGCGACCGAGAGCGGGCCGTCGGCGAGCCAGACGAACCACCAGGCGTTGATCAGCCAGGTGTCGCGGGGCGGGCCGCCGGCGCGCCGGATGTCCAGGGTGATGCGCCGGGGCAGCCACCACATGGCGAGCGGGATGATCCAGGCGCCGAGGGCGAAGCCCGGGGCGTACTTGTGGGTGCCCGGCGCGAGCACCTCGGCGTTGCAGCGGGCGCGGTGGAACCAGACCAGGAACGAGATCCAGCAGAGGATCTGGAGGAAGCCGAGCGCGGCGCTCCCGTCCTCGAGCCAGGGGGCGTCGGGGCCGGTGTGGATGATGTACGCCTCGGCGAGGGCCGAGGTGGCGATCAGGCACTGGACGACGAGGGCGGGTCCGGCGGGGTCGCGGAAGCGGTAACGCGGCCCGTGCGCCGCGGCCGGCCCGACCGGCACGTTGTACTGATCCATGCTTCGTCCCCCGAATGCGGCCGAGTCGTACGTCGGCGTTGATCACCGGCATCGTAGAGGCGTGCCGACCGGCCGGCCAGGGTCCGGGAGCGGGGAAAGAGCCGGAAGCAGGCGGGAAGTCCGCGAGCAGAGGGAGGGGCCCGGAGCCGGGGGAGGGCCGGGGGTCGGCGGTGGCGCCCGGGGGCGGTGGCGGTCGTCCGCCGTGCCCTACGGGGTGCCGGGCCCCGGCGGTTCCGGGACCGGTCCGATCGGCTGGTCGGGGTCGAGCTTGATGCCCAGGCGCGGGGTGACGCCCGCGAGCAGGCCCCAGAGGGCGTCGCTCAGGAAGTGGGTCAGGTCGTCGAGGGAGCTCCGCGATTCGGGGTGGGCGGCCCACTGGTTCACCACGCCGTCCACCAGACCGACCATGCCGAACGCCAGGTTGAGGTTGAACCCCGGGGGAGCCTCCTCGCCGTCGAGGAACCGCTCGGCGTACGTGTCCAGGAGCCGGGCGAGGTGGAGGGCGACGGCGGTGCGGGTCCCCGCGACCGCGCGCGAGCCGGCGGCGGGCCGGCCGGGCGAGCCGGTGCCGAGGAAGCGGTGGAGGTGGGGGTGGAGCGCCACCCAGCCCACGTAGGTGGCCGCGGCGAGCTCGATCGCCTCCCGGATCGTGCCCTTCGGGTCGAGGGCGGGGGACAGGGCGGTCATCAGGTCGTCGGTGATGCGCGCGCGGATCTGCTCGTCGAGGTCCTCGCGGCTGCGGAAGATCCGGTAGACGACGGAGCGGGGCATGCCGGCCTCGGCGCCGATCGCCGCCACGCTGACCGTCGTTCCCTCGCGGCCGATGACGGTGAGGGCCGCGGTGAGGACCTGGTCCCGGCGCTCGGCGCGGTGGCCGCTCCAGCGGGTGTCACGGCCGTCGGGGCGCCCGTCGTTGCGTGTGTGTCTGTCCTCGGCCACGGCGTGGATCGTACCCGGCGGTGGGGACGAGGCCGGGCGAGAGGGGTGGCGCAGGTCACGTTACCGCCGGTATCCTGGACGCGGTGACACAGGTAAATTCCGGGGCCAGAGGAAGAACGCCCACCGGCACGGCCGGCAGCGGAGGGGACGGACATGGAGAACCAGCACGTCGACGTGCTGATCATCGGCGCGGGGCTGTCCGGCATCAGTGCCGCCTGCCACCTGCTCGACGGGAACCCCGGGCTCACGTACACGATCATCGAGCGGCGCGCCGGGATCGGCGGCACCTGGGACCTCTTCCGCTACCCCGGCATCCGCTCGGACTCGGACATGTACACCTTCGGCTACGGCTTCCGTGCCTGGCACGGCACCAAGGTCCTCGCCGCCGGCCCGGACATCCGCCGCTACATCCGGGCCACCGCCGAGGAGCACGGCGTCGCCGACCGCATCCGCTTCGGCCGGCGGGCCGTCCGGGCGGACTGGTCGAGCGCGGAAGGCCGTTGGACCGTCGAGACCCTCGACGAGGCCACCGGCGAGACCCTTCTCCTCACCGCCCGCTTCCTCGTCGGCGCCACCGGCTACTACGACTACGACGCCGGCCACCGCCCCGAGTTCCCCGGCGAGGACCGCTTCCGCGGCACCCTCGTGCACCCGCAGCACTGGCCCGAGGACCTCGACCACACGGGCAAGCGCGTCGTGGTCATCGGCAGCGGCGCCACCGCCATCACCCTCGTCCCCGCCATGGCCCCCGAAGCCGCCCACGTCACCATGGTCCAGCGCTCGCCCACGTACGTCCTGGCGCTCCCCGCGGACGACCCCCTCTCCGTCCTCCTGCGCCGGCTGCGCGTCCCCGCCGCGCTCGTCCACCGGGTCGGACGCACCCGCAACATCGCGCTGCAGCGCACCCTCTACGCCCTGTGCCGCAAGGCCCCCCGCCTCATGCGCAAGGTGCTCCTCGGCGCCGTGCGGGCGCGGCTCGGCAAGAGCGTCGACATGCGCCACTTCACCCCCTCGTACAAGCCCTGGGACCAGCGGCTGTGCGTCGTGCCCGGCGGAGACCTCTTCACGGCGCTCAGGAGCGGCCGGGCGTCCGTCGTCACCGACCGCATCGAGACCTTCACCGAGACCGGCCTCAGGGTCGGGTCCGGCGAGGAGATCCCCGCCGACATCGTCGTCACGGCCACCGGCCTGCGGATGCAGCTCGCCGGCGGCATGGAACTCGCGGTCGACGGAAAGCCCGTCGTCACCCGCGACCACCTCCTCTACAAGGGGGTGATGCTCGACGGCGTCCCCAACCTGGCGATGATCATCGGCTACACCAACGCCTCCTGGACGCTCAAGGCCGACCTCGCCGCCGCCTACGTCAGCCGGCTCATCGCCCACATGGACCGCCACGGCCTCACCGCCGTCACCCCCGTCGCCACCGAGGCCGACCGCTCCTCCGTCTCCGTCATGGGCGAGTCGCTGACCTCCGGCTACATCGCCCGCGGCGACGCGATCATGCCCCGCCAGGGCACCCGCGACCCCTGGCGGATCCGGAACGACTACTACCACGACCGCCGCGCGCTGCGGCGGTCCCCGATCGAGGACCCCGCGCTCCGCTTCGACACCCTGCTCAGCTCCGGACAGCCGACCGCGAGAGACCGAGGACGACGATGACCAGCGTGCAGAGCTACCACGAGAGGCTCCGGACCCTGTCCGAGGCCTCGGTGCACATCCACTTCGACGCGTTCACCGACATCGACTGGGACCACCCCGACTTCGCCATCGACCCGACGGAC
Organism: Streptomyces sp. NPDC053513; assembly: GCF_044544765.1. Taxonomy (NCBI): domain Bacteria; kingdom Bacillati; phylum Actinomycetota; class Actinomycetes; order Kitasatosporales; family Streptomycetaceae; genus Streptomyces; species Streptomyces sp. NPDC053513. Next base: position 226,045 of record NZ_JBITXP010000008.1, on the reverse strand, counting down.
CCCCGCTGGGTGCTCCCCGCGGCCGACCCCCTGGGCGGCCACCCCTGGTACCAGGAGCAGCCTTTGGAGGTCCGCACGCGCATCGGACTGTGGCGGTACGCCAACATCGTCAAGGTCGGCATGCAGTTCGAGAACGTCCTGATCCGCGGCGTGATGGACTACCTCTTCGCCCTGCGCAACCAGAACCCGGAGTTCCGCTACCTCACCCACGAGGTCACGGAGGAGTGCCACCACACCCAGATGTTCCAGGAGTTCGTGAACCGCGCGGGCGCCGACGTGCCCGGCGGGCGACGCTCCTTCCGGGTGCTCAGCCGTTTCCTGCCCCTGGCCGGCTCGCTGGTCCCCGAGTCCTTCTTCACCGGCGTCCTCGCCGGGGAGGAGCCCATCGACCACCTCCAGAAGGCGATCCTGCGCGGCGGCGAGGACATCCACCCGCTGATGCGCCGGCTCATGCAGATCCACGTCGCCGAGGAGGCCCGGCACATCTCCTTCGCCCACGAGTTCCTGCGCGTCAAGGTCCCCGGCTACGGCCGGGCGCGCCGGGGCGCGCTCTCGGTGGCCTTCCCCGTGATCATGCGGGTGCTCGGCGACGTCATCATGGTCCCCGACCGGAAGACCGCCGAGACGATAGGCGTGCCCCACTGGGTGATCAAGGACATCTTCTGGAAGTCGCCCGACGGCGAGAAGATGCTCCGCGACCTCTTCTCCGACGTCCGGATGCTCGCCGAGGACATCGGCCTGATGAACAGGGCCTCCCGGCGCGTGTGGAAGGCGCTGCGCATCGACGGCCGCCCGTCCCGCCACCGGGGCGAGCCCGCCCCGCACGCCGCCTGATCCGCACGCCGCCCGATCCGCCCCCGCCCGCAGCCGACCGTCCCGCACGCCGCGGAACCGCGAACGGAGAGCAACTCCCCATGACCTACGTCGTCACCCGGTCGTGCTGCGCGGACGCCTCCTGCGTCCTGGCCTGCCCGGTCAACTGCATTCACCCCGCCCCCGGCGAACCGGGCTTCGGGCGGACCGAGATGCTGTACGTCGACCCCCGCACCTGCGTCGACTGCGGCGCCTGCACCACGGCCTGCCCGGTGGACGCGCTCAAGCCGCACACCGCGCTCACCGAGGCGGAGTCGCCGTTCCTCGAACTCAACCGCGCCTACTACGACGCCCATCCGCACGAGGACCGCACGCCCATGGCCCTCGTCCCCGCCCAACGCCGCGCCCCCACCGCCGGGTTGCGGGTCGCGGTCGTCGGCGCCGGACCGGCCGGGCTGTTCGCCGCCGACGAACTGCTCCGGTACCCGGGCGTCACCGTCACCGTCCACGACCGGCTGCCCACCCCGTACGGGCTCGCCCGCGCGGGGGTGGCCCCCGACCACCAGGACACCAAGCGGGTCGCCCGGCTGTTCCGCGCCGTCGAGAGCCAGCCCGGCTTCTCGTACCGGCTCAACACCGAGATCGGCCGCGACCTGCACCACGAGGACCTGGTCCGCGACCACCACGCCGTGATCTACGCCGTCGGCGCGGCCACCGACCGGCGGCTCGGCCTCCCGGGCGAGGACCTGCCCGGCAGCGCCTCCGCCACCGACTTCGTGGCCTGGTACAACGGCCACCCCGACCACAGCGCCGCCTCCTACCCCCTGGACGGCGAACGGGCCGTCGTCATCGGCAACGGCAACGTGGCCCTGGACGTGGCCCGCGTCCTCACCGCCGACCCCGACGCCCTGGCCTGCACCGACATCTCCGACCGGGCGCTCGCCGCGCTGCGGGCGAGCCGCGTCCGCGAGGTCGTCGTGCTCGGGCGCCGCGGACCGGCCGAGGCCGCGTTCACCCTGCCGGAACTGCTCGCCCTCGCCGCGCTCGACGGCGTCGACGTCCTCGTCCGGGGCTGGCCGGCCGACGTCCCCCCGGACGCCACCCCCAAGACCGCGGTGCTCGCCGAGCTGGCCGCCCGGACCCCCGTGCCGGGACGCCGCCGCATCGTCCTGCGCTTCCGGACCCGCCCGATCCGGATCCTCGGCGACGACCGGGTGACCGGTCTCGCCGTCGAGACGACCGGGGCCGGGGGGAGCGCCGAGACGACCGGACCCATGGAGAGCGTCGAGACGGCCGGGACCGTGGAGACCGTCGAGGCCTCGCTCGTCCTGCGCGCGATCGGCTACCGGGCCCGGCCCGTCCCCGGCCTCCCGTTCGACGGGACGACCGGCACGGTGCCCCACGAGAGGGGCAGGGTCCGGCCCGGCGTGTACGTGGCCGGCTGGATCAAGCGCGGCCCGCAGGGGTTCATCGGCACCAACAAGTCCTGCGCCCAGGAGACCGTCTCCGCACTCCTCGACGACCTCGAAGCCGGCCTGCTCACCGCCCCCACCGGCGGGGGCCCGGCGTCCGGAGGCCATCCGGAGGCCGTCGGCCTCGACGGCTGGCGGGCGATCGACGAGAGCGAGCGGACGGCGGGCCGGCGCCAGGGGCGCCCCCGCGTCAAGCTCGTCGACAGGGAGGAACTGCTCGCCGCCGCCCGCTCCGCTCCGGGGCGCCGGTCGCTCCCTTCCCGCTGACCTACCGCCGGGTCGACCCCCTCGGGCGGAAGCGGGCCCGGGTGAGGCGGGGCGCGTCGGCGGGGCGGCCGGCGATGAGGGACTGGAGGATGTCGAGCAGGGCCGCCGAGCTGTCGACCGGGTTCAGTTCGAGCGCGGAGATGGCGGGGCGGCTGTTGCGGGCGTGCTCGGAGTCGGAGCCGGTGACCACCATGGTCCGCTCGGGCACCCGTACGCCGCGCGCCACGAGGCCCCGCTGCACGCCGGCCGCGTGTCGCCCGGTGAGGCAGAAGACGGCGTCCGGCAGCCCGTCGTCGACGAGCCGGCCGGCGAGGGCCGTGCCGCCCTCGACGCCCGCGCGCTCGGGGAGCTCGTACAGCCGTGGCGTGCTGCCCCGCTCCTCGCACCAGCCGAGGTAGACGTCCTGGTGCTCCAGGTTCCAGGCGTTCGGGTCGGTGCCCCGCACGAGGGCGACGGAGCGGGCGCCCGCGCCCTCCAGGTGGGCCAGGACCAGACGGGCGGAGGCGCGGTCGTCCTCCGACGCCCAGTGCGTGAACTCCGGTCGTCCGGGCGGGCGTCCGTAGGTCACGTACGGGATGCCGCGCTCCTCCAGACGCGCGACGACCGGGTCGTCCACGTGCGGATTGGTGACGATGTAGCCGTCCAGCGAGAAGGCGAGCGGCGGGACCGGGGGCCGCGTCAGGTCCGGCACCAGCATGAGGCTGAGGCCGCGGGCCAGGGCCTGTGAGGCGGCCGCGCCCACGAACCGCTCGAAGACGTCCACGCCCGCCGGCGCGTAGTCGCCGAGGGCGTCGAGGGAGCGCAGCACCAGGCCGACGGCGCCCATCGGGGAACGGCGCAGCCCGCGCGCCAGGGCGTCGGCCTCGTACCCCATCTGTTCGGCGACGGCGCGGATGTGCTCGCGGGTGGCCGCGCTGAGGGTGCCCTTGTCGTTGAGGGCGTGCGAGACGGCGGTGATGGAGACCCCCGCCCTGCGCGCCACGTCCTTGATCGTGATGCCCCGTGTCCGTGCCACCGCGCGCCGCCTGTCCTGGAACGTCCTGAAGGACGGGGGAGGGGTCCCCCGGGGAAGAGTTCCCCCAAGCATTGCATAAAAGGTTTTACGTTCCTAGCTTGATGCCCGCCGCCCCATCGGCGCGCGGCCTCGCCATCCTCGAAGGAACCCCCGTGGAACTGCACACCCTCACCACCGAGACGACCGACCCCCGTGAGCGCGGGACCCTGCTCGGCACCCGGTTCGGCGCCCAGGTCCGGCGCGTCGCGGAGCTCTACCGGGAGCACTTCGCCGCCCTCGGCCTGCCCGCCGACCGGGTCCGCGCCCTCGCCGAGCGCAGCCACGAGGCGCTCCGGACCTGGGCGCCGGACCTCGCCGAGGAGTCGGACGCCTGCGCCGACGCGGCCGGCGCCGAGCGCTGGACGGTGGCCGCCGTCGGCGCCCGCACCGAGATCCTCGCCGGCTGTCCGACCCCCGGGAAGGGCGAGTGCTCGACCGCGGTGTTCGCGCCCGCGGGGGCCGCGCCGCAGACCGTGCAGACCTGGGACTGGCACGACCTGCTCGTCCCGGAGGCGCTGCTGCACGAGCTGACGCCGAGCGCGGGCCGCACGGTGAAGCTCTTCACCGAGTTCGGCGCCGCCGGCAAGATCGGCGTGAACAGCGCCGGCCTCGGCGTGCACTTCAACATCCTGTTCCACGCGTCCGACTCCGCGAACGGCGGCGGCGTGCCCGTGCACGCGGTCGCCCGCCGCATCCTCGACGAGGCGGACACCCTCGACCGGGCCGTCGAGATCGCCTCGACGGCCCGCGTCAGCGCCTCCACCTCGCTGACCGTGGTCACCGCCGACTCCTCCGCCGCGAGCCTGGAGCTCTCCCCCGCCGGCCTCGCGGTGGTCCCGGCCGGGGAGGACGGCTGGCTGCTGCACACCAACCACTTCCTCGACGCCGGCCTCGCGGCGGCGGACACCGGACCGGCCGACTCGATGACGACGGAGCGCCTCGCCCACCTGCGCGCGGTGCGGGCCGCGATGCCGGGACTGTCGCCCGCCGAGCGGGCGCGGGCCTTCTGCGGCGACGACGGGGCCGACGCCGTCGTCTGCATGCGGCCCGACGCGCACAAGCCGCCGCACGAGCAGTGGGGCACCCTGCTCACCGTCGGGCTCGACGTCGCCCACTGCGCGATCGACTACCTGGCCGGCGCGCCGCACGAGGCCCCGACGGCCGGCCTCGCCCGCTTCTGATCCGACCCGCCCTTTCCCCGTTTGTTTCCGCTCTCCCCTCCCCACCCCGAAGGACCCGCCATGACGGAGACCGTCCGGCCCGGCCTCAAGGCCCGCGCGGCCAGAGGCACTCGCACCTTCCTCATCTCCGGATTCGGAACGGCGCTGGAGTTCTACGACTTCATCATCTACGGCCTCGCCGCCGCGATCGTCTTCCCCACCGTCTTCTTCCCCGAGTTCGACCGCACGGTGGGCACCCTGGTGGCCTTCGCCGCGTTCGGCAGCGGCTTCGTCGCCCGTCCGCTCGGCGGCATCGTGATCGGCCACTTCGGCGACCGGATCGCCCGCAAGTCGATGCTGGTCCTCACGCTGCTGATCATGGGCGGCAGCACCTTCCTCATCGGCTGCCTGCCCTCGTACGGGACCCTGGGCATCGCCGCTCCGGTCATGCTCGTCGCCCTGCGCCTCGTCCAGGGCTTCGCGGCCGGCGGGGAGTGGGGCGGCGCCTCCCTCTTCGGCATCGAGAACGCCCCCGAGGGCCGGCGCGGCCTGTGGGGGAGCTTCACCAGCGCCGGCATCGGCATCGGCAGCCTCTTCGGCACGGGCGTCTTCACCCTGATCACCCTCCTCCCGGAGGAACGGCTCGAAGCCTGGGCCTGGCGCGTGCCGTTCTGGCTGGGCGGCCTCCTCGTCCTCGTCGGAGTCGTCGCCCGCAGCCGGATGCCCCAGGAGGAGCGCCGCACCGACAGAGCGCCCCGCGTCCCCGTCCTGGACTCCATCAGGCGGCACCCGCGCCAGATGCTGCTGGCCATCGGCGTGGCCTTCGGCTACAACACCCTCGCGTACATCGGCACGATCTTCACGGTGACGTACGCCGAGGAGCGCGGCTACAGCCACACCGAGTCCCTGCTGCTCCAGGTGGCGGGCTCCGTCGCCTTCACGATCGCCGTGCCGGTGATGGCGCTCCTCTCCGACCGGAAGGGCCGCAAGCCGGTCGTCATCCTCGGCACCCTGGCGTACGCGGCCTTCTTCTTCCTGTACTTCCCGCTGGTGGACGGTCACGTCCTCGTCCTGGCCACGCTCGCCTACGTCCTGGTGAACGTGCTGATGGCCGCCCCGCAGGGCTGCATCCCGGCCTTCCTCGGCGAGCAGTTCCCGGCGGCCACCCGCTACTCGTCCATCTCCGCCACCTACCAGACCGGTGCCGCGCTGGGCGGCGGTACGGCGGCGACCGCCGCGACCGCGCTGTTCCTCGCGTACGACGGCGACCCGATCGGTGTCGGGCTCTACTCCGGCGCGGCGGCGCTGGTCCTGGTGCTGTGCGCCTGGGGCCTGCGGGAGACGTTCCGGGTCCCGACCGCCCGGCTCGGCGAACGGGCCGCGGAGCCCGCCGCCGAGCGGGTCGGGATCTAGGCCGTCTCTTTCGGATCTTGCCGGTCAAGCCCGCGTCGTCCGGTGCCGTGCATCGCAAGGCGGAGGAATGCCCGATTACTGGACGTCCTTGGGCTTTCCGACAACGCGGCGAGGTGCGGTGCCGGGCGGCGCGGGCGAGGCAAGATCCGGAAGAGACGGCCTAGCTCCGCAGAAACGCGCGGACCCCCTGGGAGACCGCGTCGTCTCCCAGGAGCGCGTTGTGGTCGAGACAGCCGGCGCCGTTGTTGACGGCGCCGGCCAGCGGCACGCTGCCGTCGGGGTTGACGACCTCGTCGCAGTTCGACCACCAGGTGGCGTAGCGCACGGCCCCGGGCGTCTCGTCGCCCTCCGCGAGCTTCTTCTGGACGTAGGAGCCCGGGGTCATGTCGCGGCAGGCCTGGTCCCACAGCGCGCACGCCCAGGCGGTGGAGGTGCCGTGGTTGGGGCCGGCGAGGGAGATCCAGTGGGCGACGGAGGACTGTCCGGCGGCGTCGAACTTCACGTACCAGCGGGTGAGGAGACTGCCGAAGGAGTGGGCGACGAGGTCGACCCGGGCAGCCCCGGTCCGTCGCTTGACCTCCTCGACGTACGCGGCGAGTTCGCCGGCCAGGACCTCGTTCACGGACCGGTGCGTGTCGTAGCCGAAGGAGAACAGCTCGCCGTCGGTGTACCCGTCGGCCTCGAAGTCCGCGCGCAGTCCGCCCCACACGCCGGGGTCGGCGTTGTAGCCGTGGACGAACACGACGGGAACGCGGGCGGAGGAGCCGACCACGGGGGTGTCGGCCCGGACGGGCGCCGTCGGCAGGAACAGGGACGCGACGACGGCGATCAGCGGAACGACGATCCGGCCGAGGAGTCTCAACACGCTTGCCCCCAGGGTGAGTTGCGCAGGAGTAGTCAGGAGCATGGTGGGGGCCGAGGGGGCGGATGAACAGTCCCGTGCACGGCTCCGCCGGCCCTGGTGGGGAACTGGTGCCGTCCCGGGTCTTGTCAGTGCAATTTCACATTACTATGTTACAGCGCACACGGTTCGATGAACGTCCGTCAGACGCCGTGCGAACCAGACCAGTTCGCGAACACATCCCCGAACCAACCCCCCTCACCCGCAGGAGTCCTGTTGTCCCTCCACCGACGCGTGCGCTCTTCCCTGCTCGTCTCCGCCATCGCGGTCACCCTCCTCGCCTCCGCCGGCCAGGCCGGTGCCTCCACGACCGGCACGGACGACCGGCCCGCCGCCCCGGCCCCCGCCCTCGGCGCGCCGGGCCCGCAGGCACGGCCGGGCACCAACCCCTTCGACGAGGTCGAGCACCGCGCCTCCGCCCCGCGCCCCACCTTCGGGCCCGCGCCCGCCCCCGGCGGCCACGCCACGGGCCGCGTCCCCGGCCGGGCACCGGCCGCCGCCACCGCACGGCCGCTCACCGCGGCCGCCCCCGGCACCACCGCCGCCGGCGTCCCCTGCACCCTCGACGGGATCACCGCCCTCACCCCGGAACGGCTCGCCGACTTCCTCGCCGACCCGGCGGTCACCGCCGACGGCTGCCTCCGCGGCCTCATATGGACCTGGGACGCCCGGCTCGCACCCGTGATGTCCGACGCCCACGTCCAGGCCGTCGCCCGCCGCATATCGAGCCTCTCCGCCTCGCACGACGGACGGAACACCTCCCACCTGGAGGAGATGTTCACGTACCTGCACGCCGTCGCCTACCACGACTACTCGCGCGACGAGATCGACACCACCGACGCGCCCACGGTCGACGCGATCCGCCGGGCCGTCGCCGACTTCGGCGCCGCCGCGCACACCTTCGACGTCACCAGGAGCAACGCGAACACCCTCCGCGAAGCGCTCTACGCGGCCAGCGCACCCGGCCTCCGCCAGCACCAACTGGGCCTCGTCAAGCGGGTTCTGGCCACCATGGACCCCTCGCACCCCGCCACGAACCTCGACCCGGCCTGGGCGGGCGCCGCGCTCGCCGGCCTCTCCGTCAACTACCTCGGCGTCTACCCCGGCAACCAGGACAGCGCCTTCCACGCGGCCGTCGCCGCCGACCCGGCCTACCGCGCCACCTTCAAGGCCTTCGCGGGCTACGGCCACCTGAAGGGCACCGCCAACGCCTGGGTCGCCCGCGACGCCCTGAGCGAGTACGGCCGCTTCGGCCAGGTCGCGGGCCTCCGGGACGGGGTCGTCGCCGACCTCGGCGCCGGCCTCGCCACCGTCGTCGACACCTTCGGCCGCGGCAGCGAACAGTGGGCCAAGGTCGTCTCCTGGCTCAACACCTACGAGGCCTGCAAGCCGTACGGCGTGTGCAAGGAGGACATCGAGAAGCAGCTCTTCCCGTACACGTACACCTACGACAACGGCGCCATCAGGGTCCGCACCGCCCTCGACCGGGCCACCGTCGACCAGCTCTACTACGCGAGCAAGCAGGTCAAGGCGCAGTACCACCGCGTCCTCGGCACCGACCGGCCGCTCGCCGGCGACACCAACGCCACGCTGAACATCGTCCTCTACGCCTCCCGCGCGGACTACGAGAACTACCACCCCATCCTCACCGGCATGGGCACCAACAACGGCGGCATCTACATCGAGCGCGGCGCGACCTTCTACACGTACCAGCGGCGCGTCCCCCAGGACTCCTCGCTGACGCTGGAGGAGCTCTTCCGCCACGAGTACACCCACTACCTCAACGGCCGCTGGGCCGTCCCCGGCTCATTCGGCGAGGGCCCCTGGTACCAGGACGACCGCACCACCGCCATGGACGAGGGCACGGCCGAGTTCTTCGACGGAGCCACCCGCGACAACGGCATCGCCGTCCGCAAGTCCCTCGTCCGCGGGATCATCAACGACACCGCCGGCGGCGGCCCCCGGATGAACCTGCGCCAGATCCTCCACGCCACCTACGACGGCGACGGATTCCGCTTCTACAACTACGCGGGCACGTTCTTCGAGTTCCTCTGGACCGAGAAGCCCTCCCTGCTCCGCGAGATGTACACCCACCTGCGGGCGAACGACGTGTCCGCGTACGACGCCTGGCGCGACCGGCTGAGCTCCGACGCGAACCTCCAGCGCGACTACGACCGCTTCCTCGACGCGCGGATCGCCGAGGTCGACCGGCTGTACGTCCCCAACACCACGTACACGCCCAACGCCCAGCTGCGCGACGCGGACCTCGCCTCGGTGAAGGCGTCCTTCGCCACCGCCACGTACAACACCCCCGACTGCGTGGAGAACGGCGAGCCCGGCAAGCGCCGCTTCCTCTGCACCGGCCGGATCACGGCGAACCTGTCGAACTGGGCCAGCGCGGACCAGAACTTCAAGGACATGTCCGAGACGGTCGACTACTTCATCCTCGACCGGGCCGGCGCCGCCTCCAACAACCTGGCCGACATGAACTGCAGCTTCGGGCCCGTCGAGATCTGGTCCACCAAGGTCGCGGGCACGTCGAGCTACAGCTGCGAGGGCCCCCTCCGCAGCTGACCGCACCCCGCCCACCGCCCGGGCCGGCCCTCCCCGCGGAAGGGCCGGCCCGGCCCCACGACTCCCTCTGGAGGCCGTACTCCGTGAGCACCACCCCGCGCCCGGTCCGCACCACCGACTACCACACCGCCGGCGAGCCCTTCCGGATCGTCGACGAGGACCTGCCCCCGATCCCCGGCGACACCGTCGCCGAGCGCCGCGCCCTCGCGCTCCGGCTCGGCCCGCTCGACGAGCTGCGCCGCCTGCTGGTCCGGGAACCCCGCGGACACTCCGGCATGTACGGCGGGTTCGTCGTCCCGCCCGACGACGACGGCGCCCACTTCGGCGTGCTGTTCTGGCACAAGGACGGCTACTCCACCGCCTGCGGCCACGGCACGATGGCCCTCGGCGCCTGGGCCGTCGACACCGGCCGAGTCCCCGCGCCCGACGACGGCGACGTCCCCGTCCGCGTCGACGTGCCCTCCGGACGCGTCACCGCGACCGTGCACCGCGCCGGCGGCCGCACCACGGGCGTCACCTTCCGCAACGTCCCGACGCGGGTCCTTGCCCGCAAGGTCCCGGTGAGCACCGCCTCCGGCACCGTCGAGGTCGACCTCGCCGACTCCGGCGCCCGCTACGCCTCGCTCCCCGCGCGCGCCCTCGGCCTCGACACCGGCCGGGCCTCCCTGCCCGCGCTCGTCCGGGCCGGGCGGGAGATCCGCGCCGCGCTCCCCGAACACGACCTGTACGGCGTCATCCTGTACGACGAACTGCCCGACACCCCCGACGGGCCGCGTCAGCGCAACGTCACCGTCTTCGCCGACGGGCAGGTCGACCGCTCGCCCTGCGGATCGGGCACCTCCGCCCGGCTCGCCCTGCTCGGCGAGGACGGCCGCCTCGGGCCCGGCGGCGTCCTCACGCACGAGTCCGTGGCCGGCACCGTCTTCACCGGCCGGCTGCTGGCCGAGGGGATCACGGAGGTGACCGGTGCGACCCACCGCACCGGCACCCACGCCTTCGTCCTCGACCCGCACGACGACCTGGGAACGGGATTCCTGCTGTGACCGCGAAGACCCGAGAGACCTCGCGCACGGCCGTGAACCCCATGACCGACCTGCTCCTGATCGACGCCCCGGCCATGACCCGCCTCCTGACCCCGGCGGCGACCGCCGACGTCCTCGCCGAGGTCCTGCGCGCCGGGTTCGACCCCGAGGCCGCCCCGCTCCGTACCGCCGTCCCCGTCCCCGCCGGCGAGCTCCTGCTCATGCCCGCCGCCTCCGGCGCGTACGCCGGCGTGAAGGTCGCGGGCGTGGCCCCGGGCAACCCGGCCCGCGGCCTGCCCCGCATCACCGGCTCCTACCTGCTCCTCGACGGCGCGGACCTCCGGCCCCTCGCCCTCCTCGACGGCGCGGCCCTCACCGAGCTGCGCACCCCTGCCGTCTCCGCGCTCGCCGTACGCCGTCTGGCCCCGGACGACCGGCCGCTGCGCCTCGTCCTCTTCGGCACCGGACCCCAGGCGTACGGTCACCTGGAGGCGGTCCTCGCGGTGCGCGAGCTCGCCGAGGCGGTCGTCGTCGGGCGCGACCCGATCGGTGCGCGGGCCCTCGCCGGATACGCGCGGACGCTCGACGTGCCCGCCCGCGCCGGGACGGCCGACGACGTGGACGGAGCCGACCTCGTCGTCTGCTGCACCACGGCCCGCGAGCCCCTCTTCGACGGCGCCCGGGTGGCTCCGGGCGCCACCGTCGTCGCCGTCGGTTCGCACGAGCCGACGGCCCGGGAGACGGACACCGCCTTCGTGAGCCGCGCCGAGGTGTACGTCGAGGCGCGCTCGGCGGCGCTCCGCGAGGCGGGGGACCTGCTCGTCCCGATGGCCGAGGGGGCGATCGGGGAGGACCACATCGCGGGCACCCTCGCCGATCTGGTCAACGGCCGTGATCCGGTGGACGGCCGTGCCCTCTCCCGGCGTCCGCGGTTCTTCAAGGGCGTGGGCATGGCCTGGGAGGACCTCGCCGTCGCCGGCGCCCTGTACCGCGCGGCCCGCGGGGGTTCATGACCCCGTGGGCGACAGGGGCGGGGTCCGGCCGGCCGTGCCCCTGTGCCGGATGTTGACGGCCGCCGCCCTGGCCACGGCCACCGGGTTCAGGAAGCGCGGCGGACCGATCAGGCGGGACGCGAACAGGTGCATGTGCCGGGCCAGGGCGCCGTCGCGCGCCGCCGCCGAGAACATCAGCCGCTCCACGGGGTTGAACGGGCGGCCCTTGGCGAAGTCGGCGGCCAGGTACTGGTGGCCGCCCAGGCGGCGCCGGTGCCTGGCCGCGTACAGCGCGAGGGAGCGGTCGAGGTCGCCCCGGCCGGTGACGGCCGGGCCGACCGCCTCCGCCAGCCACTGCGCGGACTGCAGGGCCCACCCGCACCCCACTCCCCACAGGGGGTCGCCGGTCAGGGCGGCGTCGCCGACGAGGGCGAGCCCCGGTGCCGTCGCCCTGCGGGTGTGCAGCGGGTAGTCGACCGTGCCGGTGATCTTCGTGATGCGCTCGGCGGAGTCGATGGGCGGCGCGTCGGGCAGGGCGCGGACGAAGTCGAGGAAGCTGCCCTCCAGGTCCCGCCGGAAGTCCGGGAGCCGCTTCTTGTCCGGGAGCACCGCGACGACCGTCACCCCGTCGTCGTTCGGGAACGCGTAGGCCATGTCGGGCACCAGGAACCAGGCGTGGCTGATCCCGTCGCGCAGCGGAAGGCCGCGGAAGTGCGCGAAATAGCCGAAGCGCGCGTTCTCGTGCCGCCGGGTGGGCACCCCGGCGAACCCGGCCACGGCCGAGTCCTTGCCGTCGGCGCCGACGACCAGGCGGGCCCGCAGCTCGCGTTCGCCCTCGGACGTCGAGGCGCGCACGCCGACGGTGCGCCCGGCTTCCCGGAGGAGCCCGGTCACCCGGTGGCCGAGGAGGACGTCGACGCCGGGGGTCTCGGCCGCACGGCACCTGATCATCGGGTCGAGGGTGCTGCGGCGGACGTTGTAGCCGTACGGCAGCTCGGGGCCCGGCGCGGCCCCCGGCTCGATCCAGCCCCAGCGGGTGTACCAGCGGGCCTCGTTGCGGACGGCGCCCGCCTTCTCCAGGGCGGGGAGCAGGCCGAGTTCCTCCAGGACCGGGGTGGCGTTGGCCGTGAGGGAGTGGGTGCACAGCGTCTTGTACGCCGTGGGGCGCGAGCGGCGTTCCAGGAGTGCGACGCGGGCGCCGCGCCGGGCGAGCAGGATCGCCGCGGCGCTTCCGGCGAGGCTCGCCCCGCTGATGACGACGTCGTAGTCGGGTCCCGCGCTCTCGGGCTTGGCCATGCGCTGTCCGTCCCCCTCGTGGTGGTCCACTTCTGTCAGGAACATGAGGACGATGAAGGTGAACGGTTGTCAAGGGACCGGACTCTTCAGGGGTCTTGGCAATCAGGGTGCCATGTGAAATATTACTGCCGTGCCCACGAGAAACACCTCGGATGTCATCGTCGTCGGCGCCGGCGTCGTCGGCGCGGCCTGCGCCCACTACGCCGCCCGAGCCGGCCTCTCCGTCACCGTCGTCGACCGCGGTCCCGTCGCCGGCGGCACGACGGGAGCCGGCGAGGGAAACCTCCTGGTCTCCGACAAGGAGCCGGGACCCGAGCTCGAACTCGCCCTGATCTCCACCGGGTTGTGGCGGGAGCTGGCCGAACTGCTCCCGCCCCAGGTCGAGTACGAGGCGAAGGGCGGCCTCGTCGTCGCCTCGGACGAGCCCGGGATGCGCGCCCTGCGCGCGTTCGCGGCCCGCCAGGAGAAGGCGGGCGTCACCAGCCGGGAGGTCCCCGAGGACCGGCTCCACGACCTGGAGCCCCACCTCGCACCCACCCTGGCGGGCGGCTTCCACTACCCTCAGGACGCCCAGGTGATGCCCGCCCACGCGGCGGCCCGGCTGCTGCGCACAGGGGGCGAACGGATCCGGCCGCGCCTGGGGGAGGAGGTCACCGGCCTGCTCACCGGCCCGGCCGGGGAGATCCGCGGCGTACGGACCACCGCCGGCGAGATCCACGCCCCGTACGTGGTCAACGCCGCCGGAACCTGGGGCGGCGCCCTCGCCGGGCTCGCGGGCGTCCACCTGCCCGTACTGCCCCGCAGGGGCTTCGTCCTCGTCACCGAGCCGCTCCCGCGCGTGGTGCGCCACAAGGTGTACGCCGCCGACTACGTGGCCGACGTCGCCAGCGGCTCCGCCGCGCTCCAGACCTCCGCGGTCGTCGAGGGCACCCCGGCGGGCCCGGTCCTGATCGGCGCCAGCAGGGAACGCGTCGGCTTCGACCGGACGCTCTCCACCGAGGTCCTCCGCCGGCTCGCCGCCGGAGCCACCGCGCTGTTCCCCGTCCTCGGCGCCGTACGGGCCGTCCGCACCTACCTCGGCTTCCGCCCGTACCTGCCGGACCACCTGCCCGCCATCGGACCCGACCCGCGCGTCCCCGGCCTGCTCCACGCCTGCGGCCACGAAGGGGCGGGCATCGGACTCGCCCCCGTGACGGGACGGATCGTCGCCGCCTGCCTGACCGGCGACGAACCGCCCCTCGACATCCACCCGTTCCGGCCCGAACGCTTCGCCGACACCGCACCCGTCCCGCACCTCGCACCCCCCGCGCCCTGAGGCGCGCACCCACCGTCACGAGAGGAGGGCCCGTGGCCCGCACCCCCGCCGACCTCGTCGGCGCACAGCCCGATCCGCCGTTCGAGATCACCTTCGACGGCCGCCGCGTCACCGCCCTGCCGGGCCAGACCCTCGCCGCCGCCCTCTGGGGCGCCGGCATCCTGGCCTGGCGCACCACCCGGGACGGCGGTCGGCCGCGCGGCGCCTTCTGCGGCATCGGCCAGTGCTACGACTGCCTCGCCACCGTCAACGGCGAACCCAACCGGCGCGCCTGCCTGGTACCGGCCCGCCCCGGCGACGCGATCACCACCCAGGAGGGGCACGGTCATGACCGCCTCGCCGTCTGACCCCGGGGCGCGGCAGGAGCCGTACGACCTCGCGGTCGTGGGGGCGGGCTCCGCAGGCCTCGCAGGCGCCGTCACGGCCTCCGAACTCGGGCTCTCCGTAGTGCTCCTCGACGCCTCGGCCCAGACCGGCGGCCAGTTCCACCGGCACCCCGCGCCCGCACTGGGAGCCCGGCGCCCCGAGGCCCTGCACCACGACTGGTCCGCCTTCACCGGCCTCCGCCGACGCCTCGCCGGAAGCACCGTCACCCACCTCGCCGGGCACCACGTGTGGTCCACCGTGCGGGAGGGCGACGGGACCTGGACCGCGCACGCCGTCACCGGAGCCGACGGCACCGCCGGGTGGTCCGCACGGATCCGGGCCCGGACGCTGCTCCTCGCCACCGGCGCGTACGAACGCCAACTCCCCTTCCCCGGCTGGACCCTGCCCGGCGTCGTGGGCGCGGGCGGAGCACAGGCCATGCTCAAGTCCGGCCTCGTGCTGCCGGGCCGCCGCGTCGTCGTGGCCGGCAGCGGCCCCCTGCTCCTCGCCGTCGCCTCCTCCCTCGCCGCCGCAGGCGCACGGGTGCCGGCCGTGGTCGAGGCCGCCGGCTACCTCCGGTACGCCCGCGCCCCCCTGGCCCTCCTCGCCAACCCGGCGAAGGCGGCCGAAGCGCTGTCGCACGGAGCCGCGCTGCTCCGACACCGCGTCCGCGTCCGGCCGCGCAGCGCCGTCACCGAAGTGCACGGCACCGACCGGGTGGAGGCCGTCACCGTCACCCGCCTCGACGCCGACTGGCGCCCCGTGCCGGGCACGGGCCGCCGGATCGCCTGCGACGCCCTGGCCGTCGGCCACGGCCTCGTCCCGCAGATCGAGCTGGCCACGACCCTCGGCTGCGCCACCCGGCGGCTCCCCGACGGGACCCTGGGTCTCGCCCTGGACGACCTCCAGGAAACCTCGGAGCGCGGCCTGTGGGCGGCGGGCGAGACCGGGGGAGTCGGCGGCGCCGAACTCGCCCGTACGGAGGGCGAGCTGGCCGCCCGCGCCGTCGCCGCGCGGCTCCTCGGCCGCCGCGCGGACGAGGACCGGATCGCCGGACTGCGCCGCCGCCGGGACCGGCTGCGCGCCTTCGCCGACGTGATGTCCGCCGCGCACGCCCCGGGCCCCGGCTGGCAGGACTGGCTCACCGACGACACGGACGTGTGCCGCTGCGAGGAGGTCACCGCCGGGCGGATCCGCGAGGCGGTGACCGAACTCGGCGCGCGGGACGCGAGAACCGCCAAGCTGCTCACCCGGGCCGGCATGGGCTGGTGCCAGGGGCGGATGTGCGGAACGGCCGTCTCCTGCCTCGCCGCGCGCGGCGGCGTCCCCGAACCGCCCGCCGAACGACGCCCGTTCGCCGTGCCGGTCAGGCTCTCGGCGCTCGCCGCGCTCGACGAGGAACCGGCCGATCCGCACCCCCGGACCTCCTGAGGGGGAGAGGCCCGCGAGGGCCTCTTCTCTTCGCCTCTCTATAAAATGTCACACGCTACAGAAAGGTCATCGTCATGACCACCGCCACCTGGAACACCGACCGCCCCTGGCGCGGGATCATGGTCGCCACGACCCTCCCGTTCCGCGAGGACCTCTCCGTCGACCACGACGCCTACGCCGAGCACGTCGCCCGGCTGATCGCGAACGGCTGTGACGGCGTCGTCCCGAACGGCTCCCTCGGCGAGTACCAGACCCTCACCGACGCGGAGCGCGCCCAGGTCGTCCGTACCGCCGTCGAAGCGGCCGGGGACGGGGCCAGGGTCATGCCCGGCGTCTCCGCGTACGGCAGCGCCGAGGCCCGCCGCTGGGCCGAACAGGCCGCCGAGGCCGGCTGCGGCTCGGTCCTCCTCCTGCCGCCCAACGCCTACCGCGCCGACGAGCGGTCCGTGCGCGCCCACTACGCCGAGGTGGCCGGCGTCGGCATCCCCGTCGTCGCCTACAACAACCCGTACGACACCAAGGTCGACCTCACCCCCGACCTGCTCGCCCGCCTCCACTCCGACGGCGGCATCGTCGCCGTCAAGGAGTTCAGCGGCGACGTCCGCCGCGCCTACGAGCTCGCCGAACTCGCCCCCGAACTCGACCTGTTGATCGGCGCCGACGACGTCCTCCTGGAGCTGGCCGTGGCGGGCGCGGTCGGCTGGATCGCCGGCTACCCCAACGCCTTCCCCACGAGCTGCGCCGCGCTCTACCGCGCCGCCGTCGCCGGCGACCTGGCCACCGCCCTGCCGCTCTACCGCTCGCTGCACCCGCTCTTCCGCTGGGACTCCAAGACCGAGTTCGTCCAGGCGATCAAGCTCTCCATGGACCTCGCCGGCCACACCGGCGGACCCACCCGGCCGCCCCGCCACCCGCTCACCGGCGCGACCGAGGCGGCGGTGCGGACCGCCACGGAGAAGGCGGTGGCGGACGGCCACCGCTGAGCCGCGCGTCGTCCCGACGCCCACCGCCGACGCCCACCGCCGACGCCCACCGCCGACGCCCACCGCAGGCGGCTGCCGCCGGCGGTCGCGCGGCACCGGAGCGACGCAGCACTTCCGCGACCCGAACGTTCCCTTCCCCGGAGGCCCCCTCCCGTGACCGACGCACTCCCCACCCTCATCTCGCGCAACCCGGCCGACCCGGCCGACGTGCTCCTGCGGATCCCCGCCCCGGGCGCCTTCGCGGCCGTCGACACCGTCGAACGGGCCCGCGTCGCGCAGCCCGGCTGGCTGCGGGCCGGAGCCGCCGCACGCTCGGCCGCCCTGGGCGCGGTCGCCACCGCCGTCGAGGCCGCGGCCGACGAACTGGCCGGGCTCGCCGTGCGCGAGGTGGGCAAGCCGCTCTCCGAGGCCAGGGCGGAGGTGGCCCGCACCGCCGCGATCTGGCGCTACTACGCCCAGGCCCCCTTCGCGCCCACCGGCTCCGTCCACGAGACCTCGGCGGGCGCCGGCCTGCTGCTGACCCGGCGCCGGCCGCACGGCGTGGCGGCGCTCATCACCCCCTGGAACTTCCCCTTCGCCATCCCGACCTGGAAGGCGGCCCCGGCGCTCGCCGCGGGGAACACGGTCGTCCTCAAGCCCGCGCCCGAGGCCACCGCCTGCGCCGAGCGCCTCGGTGAGATCGTGCGACGGGCCGTCCCGGAAGGGGTGTTCACCGTCCTGCCCGGCGGCGCCACCGAAGGCGACGCGCTCGTCTCGGCCGCCGACGTCGTCTCCTTCACCGGCTCCACCCCCGTCGGCCAGGCTGTGGCCAGGGCCGCGGTCGCCCGGGGCATCCCGGCACAGGCCGAGATGGGCGGCCTGAACGCGGCCGTCGTCCTGCCCGACGCGGACATCGAGCAGGCCGCGCACCACATCGCCGCCTCCATCGCGGGATACGCGGGCCAGAAGTGCACCGCCACCAGCCGCGTCATCGCGGTCGGCGCCGCCCTCGAACCGCTGCGCGAGGCCCTCTCCGAAGCCCTGCGGTCCCTCCCGGTCGGCGATCCGGCCGACCCGGCCACCGTGTGCGGGCCGCTCATCCACGAGGGCGCCCGCGACGGGGTGCTCGACGCCTGCCGGGGGCTCGTCACGCTCGCCGGCGGCACCGCCCTTGACGGGCGGGGCTGGTACGCGGCCCCGACCCTGGTCGAGAAGGTGTCTCCCGGCCACCGGCTGCTGCGCGAGGAGGTCTTCGGCCCGATCGCCTCCCTCCTCCCCGCCGACGACCTCGCCCACGCCGTCCGGATCACCAACTCCGTCCCGTACGGCCTGGTGACCTCGGTCCACACGGCCGACCTGAACACCGCCCTGCACGGTCTCGACCGGCTCGACACCGGGATGATCCGGGTCAACGCCCCCTCCACCGGCGTCGACTTCCACCTGCCCTTCGGCGGGTCGAAGGCCTCCGGCCACGGGCCGCGCGAGCAGGGCACGGCGGCCCTGGAGTTCTACACCTCCGGCCGGACGTACACCCTGGCCCCGGCGGGCTGACCCCCGACGGGCTGACCCCCTACGGGGCGACCTCCGGGGCCGGGGAGGCCCCACCGCACGTCGCCCGCTGGTACAGCGCCTTCAGGGCGCCGTCGATGGGGTGGGGCTGCGGCTTCCCCGAGGCGTCCGGCCTGTTCCACCTGATGAGGTTGACCGCCACGGACATCTGCCGCTTGCCGTCGGCGCGCGTCAGGGACATCGTCCCGGCTCCCCAGACGGTGCCGTCGTGACCCCAGAAGGTGCCGCAGGGGGTCTCGACCTTGTGCAGCCCGAGCCCGTACTGGATCAGAGATCCGTCCAGGGCACGGGTCGGGACCGTGCGCTGCATCTCCGCCAGCGACGACCGGCTGACGATCCGGCCGTCGAGCAGCAGGGCGTAGAAGCGGTTGAGGTCCTCCATGGTCGACACCAGGGCGGCGGCCGGCCCCACCCAGGACATGTCGTAGACGCTGTAGTCGCGCGGCGGGTCGATCAGACCGTAGAACGCCTCGTACAGGCGGGAATGCGGCCCCTTGACGCGCGTTCCCGTCGGGAACCCGGTGTGCCGGAGTCCCGCGCGCTCGATGACGTTCCGGGTGATGTACCGCTCGGCCGGCATGCCGGTCACGTGCTCCAGGAGTTGGCCCAGGATGAGCCAGTTGGTGTTGGAGTACACGCCCGTGGGGCCACCGGGCTCGCCGACGGGAGGAGCCGAGAGGCCCATCTCGATCAGCTCGGCCGGACGGAACGTCCGGAACCGGTTGTCGTCCAGGCTCCGGGTCGAGACGTCGAGCCGGGAGGGGAAGCCGCGCAGCGAAGGGAAGGCGTACGTGAGGTAGTCGGGGATGCCGCTGGTGTTGTTGAGCAGCATCCGCACGGTGATCCTCCTGCCCCGCTCGCCCGGCACCAGCTGCGGCAGGTAGTCCCCGATCGGCGCGTCGAGCCGGATCCGGCCCTGCTCGACCTGCTGCATCACGGCGGCCGCGGTGAAGGTCTTCGTGACGCTGCCGACGCGGTGGCGCATGTCGGCCGTGACGGGGCGGCCGTTCGTGACGTCGGCGACGCCGGAGGCGCCCCGCCAGGTCCGGCCGTCGTCCCGCACCTCGGCGAACACGCCCGGCACGCCCGCCCGGTGGACGTCGTCCAGGGCGTCCTCCAGCTCCGCGGGATCGAAGCCGGCGGCCGGCCGCGCGCTCCCGGTGGGAACGGTCCCCGCTCCGCCGGGCACGGCGGACGCGGTGACCATGCCCGCGCAGACACCGAGCGCGGCGACACCTCCGCACAGCACCATGCGCATCTTCATGACGATCAGTCCTTTCGTGTACGTGCGCGGAATCCGGGTTCGTGTGCGGGATCCGGCTTCGTACGTGGAATCGGGTTCGTGCGTGGAATCCGGGTTCGCCGGGGAAGGGGAGGGGCCGGCGGTCAGCCGGCGAGGGCGCGGCGCAGAACGGCGCCGAGCTCGGCGTTCTGCCGCTGCGAGACGTCGGCGGAGAGGATCGCCTGCGACCCGTGGAACGTGCCGGGCCACTGGTGGAGTTCGACGGACACGCCCGCCCGGAGCAGACGGACGGCGTATTCGATGTCCTCGTCGCGGTTCGGGCAGAACTCGGCGGAGGCGACGTAGGCCGGCGGAAGGCCGGACAGATCGGTGGCCCGCGAGGGGGCGGCGTACGGCGTGGCGGGCCGGCCGCCCAGGTAGTGGCCCCACGCGGCGATCGCCTTGTCCCGGTGGAACCAGGGCGTGTCCGTGAAGTTCCGGGCCGACCAGGTCTCCAGCCGGTCGTCGAGCCCCGCCTGGTTGAGCAGCTGGAAGCGGATCGGCGGCCCCTGCTCGTCGCGCGCCCGCAGCGCCACCGCGGCCGCGAGCCCGCCGCCGGCGCTGTGGCCCCCGACCGCGATCCGCGCGGGGTCGACGCCGAGTTCGGCCGCGTGCTCGGCCGTCCAGGTCAGGACGGCGTAGGCGTCGTCCAGGGCGGCGGGAAACGGGTGTTCGGGGGCCAGCCGGTAGCCGACCGAGAGCACCACGGCGCCGGAGGTCTCCGCGATGCGGGTGGCCCACGGGTGCTCGGTGTCCACGTTCCCCATGACGAACCCGCCGCCGTGCAGCCAGATCACGGCCCCCCGCGCGCCGCGCGGCCGGTAGATCCGCACCGCCACGTCCGGGTCGGCCGGCACGAGCCGGTCCTCGACCTCCATCTCCGGGGTGTCGGGCGTCGGCACGGCGGCCGCCAGTCCGGCGAAGTACGTGCGGGCGGCGACCGGATCGGCCAGGTCGGTCCGGGGGAAGAACGGGATGAACGCTTCGAGTTCGGGATCCATGACGACCATCCTCCGGCCCGGCCCCCGGGGGATCATCCGCCATCCGTCGCGCGTCCCGTGCCGATCACGCGCCGAACGGCGCACGCCCCGCCCCGGACCTTCTGTCATCCTTCTGCCATGGAGGCACTGGCCGTACGGCTGTCGGGACTCGATCCGTACGTCGACGGCGCGATGCGCATCGTCGCGTTCTACGACACCCTCATGCGCCGCCGGGTCGACCTCCCGGCCCTCGCCCGCGCCTCGGCGGGCCTGGCCGAGTGCGTCGCCGGGATACGGCTCCACGGCACCGGCGGATCCACCCGCGTCTCGCCCCACGGCACCCAGGCGTCCACCCCGCCGGCGCCCGCGTCCGGCGAGGCGCCGATCGTCCTCGACGACGAGGAGATCGGCACGGTCTGGCTGGAGCGACCCGGTCCGCCCAACCCGCTGGACGAGGTCCTCCTCGACCGCTTCGCCCTCGCCGTCGCGGCCGCCGCCGAACGCTACGGGCCCGCCCGCACCACCATGGCCGACCCCGCCCTCGTCGAACTGGCCATCAGCTCCGACAGCGACGACGCCGCCCGCGCCCGGGCGCTGCGCCTCCTGGGTTTCGCCCCCGGCCTTCCCGTCCGCGTCGTCGCCGTCCGCACGAGCCTTCCGCTCGACCGCGTCGGTGCCCTGGTCTGCCCGGGCCGCCCGGTGAAGGCGGCCCCGCTCGCCGACGCGGGCGTCATCCTGGCCACCGGCCTGGACCGTACGGGTTTTCCTGCGGGCGTACGGGCGGGCATCGGCGCCGCCGAGAGCCCCGACCGCTCCTGGCGCCAGGCCCGTACGGCCCTCCGCTTCACCACCCCGCGCGAACCCGTCGTCGACCACGGCGACCTGGGCGCGCTGGCCCTCCTGGCGGACATCCCCGAGGACGCCGTACGGGACAACCCCGACGTGGCCGCGATCGACCGCCTCTCCCCGGAGGACCTGGAGACCCTGGACACCTACTGCGCCACCGCCTCCGTCCGCCGCGCGGCCGAGCTCCTCCACCTCCACCACAGCAGCATCGCCCGCCGCCTGGACCACATCGGCAAGGCCCTCTCCCTGGACCTCACCGCCCCCACGGGCCTGACCCGCGCCCGACTCGCCCTCACCACCTGGCGACTGCTCCACGGCGAGCCCTCCCGATGACGGCCCGACGGCCCCTCGCCCACGACGAGTTCGTCGCGCTCGCCTCCGCGGACGCGGCCGTCGTCGGCCTGGTCCTCAAGGGGTCCCGGGCCCACGAGGGCATGGCCACCGAGCACTCCGACCACGACCTCTACGTCGTCCTCGCCGAAGGCGTACCGACGGAGCTGACGAGGTTCGCGGGGCACCGCACCCGCGAGCTCGACCTCGT
The DNA here is from genome assembly GCF_044544765.1 of Streptomyces sp. NPDC053513. NCBI lineage: Bacteria > Bacillati > Actinomycetota > Actinomycetes > Kitasatosporales > Streptomycetaceae > Streptomyces > Streptomyces sp. NPDC053513. Next base: position 203,789 of record NZ_JBITXP010000008.1, on the reverse strand, counting down.
CCTCCTCACCCTCGACCGGTTCCGGTCCGTCGGCATGCCGGGCTTCGAACGCTACGCGCTCGCCCGCGCCCGGGTCGTGCTCGACCGGCTCGACGGGGAGATCGCCCGGATCCTGGCGGCCAAGGCCCGCCTGACCGCCGAGGAGGCCTCCCGCGCCGCCGCCGGGTGGCTCGACGCCTACGTCAACTCCCTCTACCGCTCGCTGAAGAACGACAGGGACGGCCACGCCCTCGCGGCCCGGCTCGACGCCACCGACAGCCTCGGCCACCTGCTCGAACTCCTCTTCGCGCTCGACCGCCGCCCCCGTCCCTACAACAAGTACCTGGAGTGGGAGCTCGACCGGTATCCGCTGCCCGGCTGGGACACCGGCGCGCTGCTCGACGCCCTGGGCCGCATCTCGGCATCGGGCGACGTCGCCGTCCAGCGCCGGGTCTTCGCCCGGGTCGAGGCGGCGGCGCGGCACCGCGGGTTCGGCGCGGTGCTCGACGCGTGGGGCGACGACCTGGAGCTGATGCGCGGGCGGTAGGCGGACGGGGGCCGCCGGACCTCAGGCTCCCGCCAGCTCGGCGTTCGCGCGCTCCGTGAGCAGGGTCAGCACGCGGCCCGTGACCGCCAGGTCCTCCGCCGGGATGCCGGCGTACAGCCGGGCGGAGATCCCGGCGGTCTCGACGGCGGTGGTCTCGTACAGCTCCCGCCCGGCGTCCGTGAGGCGCAGCCGGGAGGCCCGGGCCGGGTCCTGCTCCAGCAGCCTCGCGGCCGTCAGCTCGTCGATCACGCCGTGCACGACCGCCGGGTCGGACTTCAGCGAGCCGACGACGTCGGTGACCAGCGCGTCGTGCTCGACGGGGCCGTCCGCGACCGTGGCGGCCCGGAGGGTCACGCTCTGCTCGAACGTGAGGCCGTGTCGGGTCAGCACGCCTTCCAGGAGGGCGCGTGCGGAGTAGTGCGCCAGGGCGATGACGCGGCCGTTGGTGGTGGGTGCGGTGGTGGTCATGACTGCTCCTCGTCGTTCTCGGTGTACGGATCAAGAGGTGCTTCGAGCAGGGTCACCAGCTCTCGGGTGAACTCCCGTGCGCGCGGGCTGTTCCGGCCTCCGAGCGGCTCCAGCATCTGGTCCAGGAGGCCCTGGACCACCTTGACGGCGCGGCGCGTGACGTCGTACCCCTGCTCGGTGAGCGACAGCCGCATGGCGCGCGGGTCGTCCGGGTCCCGGGTGCGCTCGACGAGTCCGGCCGTCTCCAGCGCTCGGGCGAGCTTGGAGACGTACAGCGCTTCGAGTCCGGTGTGGTCGGCGAGCTGCCGCTGGCTCGGCTGCCGACCGGAGCGGGCCATGCCGTGCAGGGAACCCAACAGTGCGTACTGGGCATGGGTCAGGCCCAGCGGCGTGACCGCCCGGTCGACGGCCACGCGCCACTTCATGGACAGGCGCCAGACCAGGAAACCCGCTGTGGCGCTCTCGGTTGCTGAACTCACGAGAGATACCGTACATGGCTACTATGTCCATGGCTACTGTTTTCGGGATCGCACCCGGACCGCACCCGGATCGCGTCCGGCCGGCCCGGGGTGGGGAGAGCCGGGAGGCGCGGTGCCGCCCCGGCCCCCCGCCCCCGTCAGGACGGAAAGGCGCCGAGCTGGCGGAGCTGGGCGAGGACGTCCACGATGCCCCGGATCTCGGCGATCCGGCCGTCCACGAAACGGAGGACGAAGATCTCGCCGTACGTGACGCGCTTCCCGGTGGGCCGCAGGCCCCGGTACTCGCCCAGGTGGGTGCCGGTCACCGTGTTCCGGGAGACGACCTTGTCGCCCTCCGCGACCGTCTCCTCGACGGTGACGTGGATGTCGGGGAACGCGCGCAGGAGCACCTCCCACACCCGCTTCATGGCCTCCGCGCCGGTCCCGCCCATCGGCACCGGCGCGTGGAAGACCACGTCCGGCGCGGTGAGCTCGTCGACGGCCCGCGCGACGAGGGCCGGGTCGCCGCTGTTGGTGGCGGAGTGGAAGCGGTGGAGCGCGGCGAGGTTGCGGGTCGCCTCGGCTGTCGTCATGGGGCTTCTCCTTCTGTTCCGGATCGGTGGGTCCCGGCGGTACGACGACAGGACGACGCGGCGGCCGGAAACGTGACACGGCCCGGACCGGCGCGGGGGCGAATGCGTCGGTTCCGGCGAACGCGCCCGGTGGTCCGGAATGCGGATCGGCGGTAAAGCGCGGGAAAAGTCCTCCCGGGTGCGCTGCGGTTCCCGTACGAAGCGTTTCGGCCGTCTTGACGCGTCCTTGACGCTCCTCCCCCTCGTCCGGGCGTGTCGGAACAACGGATTCCGCAGGAGGCAGGCCATTGACCTGCGGTTCCGCTCACGCTTCCATTCAGCTCGGGAGCCCATGGAACCACCTGATCACCAGCCGCCTCGGAGGCGATACCGCTCCCGCTCGAACCCCGCTCACATCGATCGGAACCGCCTGATGACCGACACCCTCAGCGCGCCGCACGCGTTGGCCCCTCAGACCGAACCCGTGCCGCAGAAGCTCAAGCGTTCCATCGGTGTCGTGGGCGGCACCCTGCTCACGCTGTCGTGCGTGACGCCCGCCTCCACCCTCTTCGTGGTCGTACCCGACCTCTTCGACGGGGTCGGCACCTACGCCGCCCTGACCATCGCCATCGGCTCGCTGCTCTGTATCGGCGTGGCGTTCTGTTACTCCGAGCTCGGGACCCTGATCCCCAGCGCGGGCGGCGAGTACGCCATCGTCTCCACCCTCTCGGGCCGCCTGGCGGGCTGGCTGGTGTTCGTCCTGTCCCTGCTGGTCGTGATGATCGTGCCACCGGTGATCGCCATGGGGACCGCCGACTACCTCGCGCCCCTGGTGCACATCCCGGCCCCGATCGCCGGCGCCGGCGTCATGCTCCTCGCGACCCTCGCGGGCCTCCTCGACCTGCGCGCCAACGCCTGGATCACCGGCATCTTCCTCGTCCTCGAGGTGATCGCGGCCGGCATCGTCGCGATCCTCGGCTTCGCCCACTCCGAGCGGGGCGTCGGCGCCCTGCTCCACGGCGAGGTCGCGCCCGCCGGCGGCTCGCACTCGCTCGTCACCGGCGCCATGGTGGTCTCCGGCCTCGCCATCGCCCTCTTCATCACCCAGGGCTTCTCGACGGCCGTCTACCTCTCCGAGGAGCTGGAGAACCCGCGCAAGTCCGTGGCCCGCACCGTGCTCGCCACCCTCGCCATCTCGACCGCCGTCATCCTGGTGCCCGTCGTCGCCATCACCCTCGGCGCCGGCGACCTGGAGACCCTCACCGGCGGTGACATCAGCGGCATGATCGAGGCCTGGTCCAACTCCGCCGTCGGCACCTTCATCAGCCTCTGCGTCGCGCTGGCCATCATCAACGCCGGCATCGTCATGGTCATCCAGAACTCCCGCGTGCTGTTCGCCTCCGCCCGTGACAAGGCCTGGCCGGAGCCCGTCAACAACGCCCTGTCCCGTCTGGGCCGCTTCGGCTCCCCGTGGGTGGCCACCCTGCTCGTGGGCGTGCCGGGCGCGGCCCTGTGCTTCGTCAACCTCGACACCCTCTACGGCGTCACCGGCGTCTCCGTCACCGGCATGTACCTGCTCGTGGCCGTGGCGGCGCTGTTCAGCCGCCGGGGCGCGCACCGCGAGGTCGCGGCGTGGCGCATGCCGCTGTGGCCGGCCGTCCCGGTGGTCCTCATCGGCGTCATGGCGTACATCCTGTACATGCAGGACGTCGAGTACCTGCTGTGGACCGGTGGCATCACGGCGGTGGCCACCCTCTACTGGGCGCTGTACCTGCGGCCGCGCAAGGAGACCCGCTGGCTGGTCAGCATCCCGGAGGACGAGCAGGTCTGACCCTGCCGACCCGACATCCCGCCCGAAGGGCCGGGGCGCGAAGAGCGCGCCCCGGCCCTTCGGCGTCGGCGGGTACGACGATCACTCCGTACGGGGGGTGGTCCCCACCTCCCGCGTGTCGTGCCGGGCGGCGCGGCCGGCGGAAACGTATCTGTGCATGCATGACCACCGACATGGAACACCTGTTGAACGTACGCCTGTGCGAGCGCTTCGGTGACGCGGCCGACTGGGCCGAGGTCACGTCCCTGACCGCCTCCCTCCTCCGGGTCGTCGTCACGGCGCTCGGTCCCGAGGATGCCGTGGCCTTCCTGACGGCGGCGCGGCGCGCCCTCGACGAGGAGGAATCCCGGGCAGGAACGATTCACCTGGGCTTCGGCGCCCACCTCTGGACCCATCTCGAAGACGTCTCCTGGGGTGCGTCGGCCCTGGCCAGGACATCGTCCTGGGACGCGATGCTGACCATGCACCGCCTTTCCGTGCTGGCCCCCGACCCGGGCCTCGGCGCCCACCTCGACAGCGCCCTGGAAGCCTGCCGCCTCCGGCTCGTGCCGGCCGCCGCCGGCTTCTGACCGGCCCCCGTGAACGGCCGGGCGCGAAGGCGCGTCCCCGCGCAACGCCCGGCCGCCCGGAGGCACTCGCGGTCGTCCGCACCGAGCGGGCGGGGGAGGAGGGTCGGGATCGACCAATCGCCCGCTCTCCGATCGAAATTCGATCATTCGACGAGAACGCATTGACTCGATCAGCCGCCACACCTAGCTTCTGGCCGCACCCGACCGCCAGAAAGGTTGTTGCGCCATGACCCTCAGAGCTCTGCCCGCGCGGCGGACGACGTTCCGCGCGCTCGTCGCCGCCGCCCTCGTGCTCGGCGGGACCACCGCCCTCACCGGCGCGCCCGCCGAGGCCGCGGGGAGCGTCACCCACGTGGACTGCTCCCGGGCGACTCCCGGGGACGGCAGCCAGGCGGCGCCGTTCAACAGCATCGGACAGGCCAACGCGAAGACGTACGGCCCCGGCGACACGCTCGCCTTCGCCGCCGGCACCACGTGCACCGGCGCCCTCGCCCCCCAGGGCAGCGGCACCGCCGCCGCGCCCGTCGAGCTCACCGGTTACGGAACCGGCGCCCTGCCCGTGATCGACGGCGGCGGCGCCCCGAACGCGATCTCCCTCACCAACCAGGACCACTGGCGGATCAGCGGCCTCGCGATCACCAACCCCGCCGCCGGTCTCGCCCGCCGCACCGGCCTGCGGATCTCCGCCACCGACGGAACGGCGCACCACGGCTTCGACATCGGCAACCTCGTCATCGACCGGGTGGCCGGCCAGACGAACAAGAACAGCCCCACCACCGAGGACTACGTCCAGTCCGCCGGCATCGTCACGGGCGCGAGCGGCACGAACTCGACCCTCAACGACGTCCACGTCCACGACAACCGGATCAGCAACACCGGCGGCGGCGGCCTCAAGATCCGCGTCGGCGCCATGGCCGTCAAGGGCACCGGCGTACTGATCGAGAACAACGTCGTCAAGGACGTCGGCGGCGACGGCATCATCGCCAGCTACGCCGAGGCCCCCATGATCCAGTACAACAACGCCTCCGGCGTCGGCAACGGCGTCTACCCCTTCTCCGGCGGCAACTTCGCCGGCATCTGGGTGCTCGGCGACCACGATCCGACCATCCAGAAGAACGCCGTGTACGGCATCACGCGGATGTCCGTGGCCGACAGCCAGGCCTTCGACTGCGACTGGGGCAACACCGGCACCTGCACGATCCAGTACAACTTCAGCCGCGACAACATCGGCGGCTTCTTCCTCGACTGCGACGGCTGCGGCACCATCGGCGGCGCCCGGCAGGTCATCCGCTACAACATCTCCGAGAACGACTGCCGCATGAGCAGCGTCAGCGCCGGACGCTCCGCGCTGCACCTCTACAACAACGTCCTCTACTGCACGGACAGGAAGTTCAGCATCACGCTCCCCGACGAGAGCGTCGTCGAGAACAACATCTGGGTGGGGACCGGCGACTCCCGGCTGCCCACCGGGGCCGGGATCTCCTGGCTGTGGAACGTCTTCCAGGGCGTGCCCCGGCCCACCGCCAACGGCATCGCCGGCGACCCCCAGTTCGTGAACCCGGGCACCGGCGGCGACACGATCCACTCCGTCGACGGCTACAAGCTGCGCGCCACGTCCCCCGCCCTGAACAACGGCTCCGTGATCAGCGGGAACGGGGGCCGCGACTACTGGGCGAACCCGGTGAGCGCGACCACGAAGCCGCACCGCGGGGCGTACAACGGGCCGGGGCTCTGAAGCGTCGTCCGAGGCGAGACGGCCTGCGACATGCCGCTTTAGGCCTAATCGCCCGGTTGCGGGGCGTCCGGCGGTCACCCTGAGCCTGTCGACCAGCGTGGGCTGTCGGGGCGGCAGCCGGCAGCCCGGTCCGGCGGCCCGGAGAGGAAAAAGACCATGGCTCTGAGCCGCCGCCAGTTCGTCGCCTACGCCCTCGCCTCGGGAGTGGCGCTCGACATCGGCGACGTCGTCGTCTCGCCACCCCCGGCAAGCGCCTACGACGCGCCGCCCCCACCGGCCCTGCTCGCCGGTCAGGCGCTGACGTCGTCGACGGTGCGACTGCTGTGGACCGCGGTCGCGGGCGCCGAGTCCTACCGGGTCTACCGGGACGACCAACTGATCGCCGAGCAGCCGGGCACCCTCCTGGAGGACAACGGCCTGGCGGCGACGACGACCTACCGCTACGAGGTCACCGCCGTGGCAGGCGGGCTCGAATCGGTGCGCTCGGCCCCCGTCGTCGTGGTCACCCAGCGGCCGGACCCCGCGACGCCGCCGTCCGCGCCGACCAACCTCAAGGCGAGTTCGATCACGTCGTCGAGCGTGAAGCTCAGCTGGACCAAGTCCACGACCGTCGCCAAGGTCACCGGCTACCGGATCCTCCGCGGCCCCGTCGGGGCCCCGCTCCAGGACCTGGTCCAGATCGCGACGACCGACGCCACCACCAGCTACACCGCGAGCAAGCTCTTCGCCAACCGCGCCTACCAGTTCGCGGTGCGCGCCGTCGACGTCGCCGGGCACGTCGGGCCGGCCGCCACCATCGCCGTCACGACCAGCGCCTCGAGCGACACGAGCGCCCCTTCGGCCGTGTCCAGCAGCAGCGTGGCGGTGCGGCGGTACTCCGCCACCCGGCTCGACGTCACCTGGGGCACGTCGAGCTCCAGCGACGTCGCCGCCTACCAGGTCCACCGCAACAACGTCCTCGTGGCCACGGTGGAAGAGCCGCTGCGCAAGACGTACTCCGACAACGGGCTCACCCCGTCGACCTCGTACACGTACCGGATCGCGGCGGTCGACTCCGCCGGCAACGTCTCGGCGCTCACGACCGGCAGGACGCTGTCCACCCCGGCGGCCGGGACCGTCCTGGTCACCCGCGGCCCCTACGTCGTCCAGACCGACCGGACGAGCGCGCGCGTGCTGTGGTGGACCAACCTTCCGACGCCGAGCGCCGTCGACTACGGGATCGGATCGTTCACCGCCAGTGTCTCCGACCCCACCCCGCGGCTGCAGCACGCCATGCTCCTCGGCGGACTGCAGCCGGGAACCGAGTACGCCTACCAGGTGCGGTCCGGCAACGCCACGCTCGCGGGCAACCGCTTCACCACCGCACCCCTGCCGGGCGCGACCTTCGCCTTCGCGGCGGTCGGCGACTACGGGGGCGGCTCGGCGCAGGAGGCGAGCATCGCGAACCTGATCGCCGCGTCAACGGCCCAATTCGTGCAGACCCTCGGCGACAACGTGTACCCGGACGCCCAGGACCCGGACCCGGAGCACTTCTACTCCGACTTCGACAACCGCTTCTACAAGCAGTACGGCCCGGCCATCCGCACCCGGACGCTCTATCCGGCGAACGGGAACAAGGACTACTACGGCGACGGCGCGACGGCACGGAACCTGTGGTCCCCGAACAACCAGCGCTGGTACAGCTACGAGTGGGGCGACCTCCACGTCCTCGTCGTCGACAGCGAGCAGCCCCTGGGAGCCGGCTCCCCGCAGCGCGCCTTCGTGACCGCCGACCTCGCCGCCGCGACCACGGCGTGGAAGGTCTGCGTCGTGCACCGCCCGCCCTACAGCTCGACGACCGCCACCTCCAGTTCGACGACGGTCCTGGCCGATCTCGTGCCGCTCCTGGAGCAGTACCAGGTCACGCTCTGCCTCTCCGGCAACTCCCACAATTATGAACGGAGTCATCCGCTGCGCGGGGGCGCGATCGACCCGACGGGAGTGACGTACGTCGTCTCCGGCGGCGGTGGCAACGGGCTCAACACGTTCCAGGCGAGCCAGCCGTTCTGGAGCGCGTACAGGGAGGCGCGTTACGAGTACGTGCGGTGCTCGGTCTCCCCGACCCAGCTCGTGCTCAACGCGTACAGCGACACCGGGGCACTCTTCGACACCATGACCTGGACCCGGTGAACCGGTCGGCGGGACGCGCCCCTTCGCGCGCGCACGGAGACTGAGAGCGCCCCGGGCGCCGCTCACGGCGCCGCGTGGTAGTACCGGGTACAGGCGAGGACCATCCCGTCGTCGGCGATCGTGAAGAGGTCGACGAAGCGCAGCTCCTGACCGCCGGTGCCCGGCCCCACGCGGCGTCCCGTCGCCACCACGCTGCGGTCCTGGCCCACGACCCGGTCGATCTCGTAGCGGGCCCGCGACGGACCGCGCCCGAAAGGGCTGTGCAGGACGGCCGTACGGCCACGGACCGGAGGCAGCCCCGGCAGTTCGAGGACCACGCCGTCGTGCAGCAGGGAGGCGCACGAGTCCAGGTCACCGGCGGCCAGGTAGTCGTAGACCAGGCGGACGTGGTCGATTCCGGCGGCCGTGACCAGGTCGGCCGGTCCCGGCAACCCGGTGCTCGTGTCATCTTGGCGGTTCAACGGCTGAGCCCCTTTCACTCACGGCCAGGATTCTGGGGGGAGCCGCCAACTCCACGTTATCCCCCCTCTATCTCCGACCGGGATCTTCACGGCATGGACAGGGCGGGGGTGGTTGTGGAGACTGTCCTCACTCGGACCTGACGTGTCAACTCGTTTCTTTGGTGGGGGAATCGGTGACGGACGACATCGGGGACAGATCCCAGGAACTCCCGGACATGTCGCCCCTCGCCTTCCGGGTCCTGGGGCCGCTCCAGGTCCACGGCCCCGACGGGCCGCTGCGGCTCCCGCCCGGCCGCCAGGAGGTGATCCTCGCGGCGCTGCTCCTGGAGACGAACCGGGTGGTCAGCACCAACCACCTGGTGGACCTCATCTGGGAGGACAACCCGCCGGAGACCGCCCGCACCCAGGTGCAGATCTGCGTGTCGCGGCTGCGCAAACTCCTCGCCGGCGCGGACGGCGAGGTCTCGATCACGACCCGGCCCCCGGGATACGTGCTGCACACCGACGCGGGCAACGTGGACGCCGCGCTCTTCACCGACCTCGTCTTACGGGCCCGCCGGCTGCGCGAGCACGGTGAACTCGACCGGGCCGTACGGCTGCTGAGGGACGCGGTGACGCTGTGGCAGGGCGACTGCCTGTCCGGCCTCGACAGCGGCCCGCTGGCCAACAAGGCGCGCCAGCTCAACGAGGAACGCCTGACCGCCGTCGAACTCCGCATCCAACTGGAGCTCGAACTCGGACGGTACGACGGACTCGTGGGTGAACTGCAGCGGCTCACCTGTGAACACCCGCTGCGGGAGAAGCTGCGCGGTCAGCTGATCCAGGCCCTGTACTGGTCGGGGCGGCAGGCCGAGGCGCTGGAGGCCTTCCGCACCGCCCGGCGGTTCCTCGCCGAGGAACTCGGACTCGAACCCAGCCGGGAGCTCAGGGAACTGGAGTCGGCGATCCTCGCCGGCCGGCTCCCCGCACCCGCCGCGCCCGCTCCCGTACGCGTACCGGCGGACAGGGCCGGGGAGGAGACGGCGGGAGCGGAGCCCGAGGAGGCGCCCGAACCGACCGCCGCCCCGCCGTCCCCGGAAGCCCTGAGGCAGGACGCCGTACCGCACCAGCTTCCCGCCGCCGTCGCCGACTTCGTGTCCGACGCCGGCCGGCTCGCCGCCCTGGAGGAAGCGCTGACCGGACGGCCGGGCCGCACCACCGTGGGACTCGCCGCGATCACGGGCAAGCCCGGCACCGGCAAGTCGACCCTCGCCGTGCACGTCGCCCACATGCTCTCCGAGACCGGCTTCCCCGACGGCCAGCTCTACTGCGACCTGCGCGGGACGACCGGCACCCCGGCCACCCCCGAGGAGGTCCTGGGCCGGTTCCTGCGCGCCCTCGGCATCCCCGGCCAGCTGATCCCGGAGTCCCTGGACGAGCGCGCCGAGATGTACCGCACCCGACTGGCCTCCCGCCGCGTCCTGGTCGTCCTCGACGACGCCGCCGGCGAGGGCCAGGTGCTGCCGCTGCTGCCCGGCAGCCGGGGCTGCGCCGTCCTCGTCACCGGCCGGGCCCGCCTCACCGCGCTGCCCGGCGCGCACCGGGTGGAACTCGACGTGCTCGCCGAGGACCAGGCGCTCGAACTGCTGTCCAGGATCGTCGGCCGTGAACGGGTCGCGGGCGAGGCCGCGGCCGCGGAGGCCCTGGTCCGCACCGTCGGACGGCTCCCGCTGGCCCTGCGGATCGTCGCCGCCCGGCTCGCGGCCCGCCCGCACTGGACCCTGGCGTCCATGGTGCAGCGGCTCGCCAACGAACGGCACCGCCTCGACGAACTGGCCCACGGCGAGATGACGATGCGCGCCAGCCTGTCGCTGACCTACGAGGGCCTGGCGCCCGAGGACCGCCGGCTCCTTCGGCTCCTGAGCATGGCGCAGGCACCGACCCTGCCGAGCTGGCTCGCGGGCGCGCTGCTCGACGACCGCCGACCCTTCCCCTCGGACCTGATGGAACCCCTGGTCGACGTGCAGATGCTGGACGTCGCCGGAGTGGAGCGGACCGGCGGCTTCCGGTACCGCTTCCACGAGATCATCCGCGTGTACGCACGGGAACAACTGGCGGCCCACCACACGCCCGAGGCACGACAGGAGGCGCTCGCCCGGATGGCGGGCGGCTGGATGCACCTCGCCCAGCAGGCCCACCGCAAGGTGTACGGCGGGGACTTCACCGTCCTGCACGGCGACGCGCCCCGCTGGGAACCCCCCGCCTCCTACACGGACGAGGTGCTCGCCGACCCGCTGGCCTGGCTCGACGCCGAACAGGCCTCCCTGTGCGGAATGGTCGAACACACCGCGGACGCCGGTCTCCACGACCTCAGCTGGGACCTCGCGACCTCCCTCGTCACGCTCTTCGAGGTGCGCGGCCACTACGACCTGTGGGAACAGACCCACCTGAGCGCGCTGGCCGCCGTCCGCAAGGCGGGAAACCTGCGGGGGACCGCCGCGATACGGGCCTCGCTCGGCTCGCTCTACATGAGCCGCAACCAGTTCGACACGGCCCGGCAGGCGCTGAACTCGGCACTCGACGTCTTCCAGGCGCTCGACGAACCGATGGGCGAGGCGCTGTGCCGGCGCGACATGGCGCTCATCGCCCGCACGAGCGGCGACGACACCGCGGCCCTGGAGCTGTACCGGCGGTCCCTGGCCGACTTCGACCGGGCGGGCGACGTGGTGGGCCGCGCGATCGTCCTGACCCAGAGCGCGCACATCCGGATGCGGCAGGGCGAGATCACGGAGGCACAGAACCAGCTGGACGAGGCGCTGGACATCTACGAAGGGGTCGGCTACACCGGCGGCCGGGCGAGGACACTGCGGCGCGTCGGACAACTGCTGCTCGAACAGGGCCGGAGCGACCTGGCGGTCCTGACCTTCACGGAGGTGCTGGAGCTCTGCCGGGATTCCGGCGACGTCATCGGGGAGGGCCATCTCCTCCGCGACCTGGGACACGCCTTCGTCATCATGGGCCGTCCCGACCGGGCCAGGGACTTCTACGACCGTGCGGTGACCGCGCGGGAGGGGGTCATGGATTTCAGCGGTGGCGCCCTGGCGCGCCTTGACCTCGCCCGTCTCCTCGACGCGGAGCCCGGACGTTCCCGGGAACTGCTCGTCCCTGCGGTCGAGGTGTTCCGCGAGCGGCGGATGGGGCGGGAACTCGCCGAGGCGGAGAGGCTGCTCGCGAGCGGCTGCTGAACGCGCGGGCCTCCCGGACGGGGATCAGTCCCAGGGGTTGTTGTCGGTGCTGCACGTGGTGACGGGGCCGGTGGCGGTGACCGTCGTCGTGCAGACCGGGGTGGTGGCGTCGGTGGTGCCCGTGGTCCCGTCGGCCCAGCTCGCCTGGACGCCCGCCCCCGTCAGGATCACGATCAGCGCGGCGGTGACGGCGGCGCGGACGGAGTTGCGGGCGGCGGTGGCGGTGTAGGACATCGGATCCTGCCTCTCGGTGGTGTGCGGCGCTTCCTCGTGACCACCACGTTAGGAACACCCGGATTCACGGCACCGCCCGCTGCCTTATCACCCCGCTATCACGGAACGGCGCCCCGCCCGCACCGCTATCACGGGGCCCCGGACCGCTATCACCACCCCGTCGCCCGCCCTTAGTGCCGGGATGCCCCCTGAATAGTCGCGTCCGGACGATGGATCCCAGCAGACGGCGAGGCGAAGCCCCGGCCGGCGGCCCGACCGGGCGCCGACGGAAGGCCCGCCCCAACTCGACGAGCGGGAGCTTCTCATGACGACCGGTCTCTCCCCCGAGGACACCGTGACGGCCACCGCCGCACTCGGCACCCTCATACGCGGCCATCGGCTTCGCATCGGCCTGACCCAGCAGGAGCTGGCGGACCTCTCCACCATCAGCGTCCGCGCCATCCGCGACCTGGAGAAGGGGAAGGCACAGCGGCCGAGAGCCGACACGATCCGGCTGATCGCCGACGGCCTGCGCCTGGGCCCCCGCGCCCGCACGGCCCTGGAGGACGCGGTGCGGCGCGGACACGGACACCGGGGCGGCGTCGGACCCGGTGACCTCGCCGCCGAGCGCCCGGCCCCGCCCGTACCGCTGCACCCGCTGATCGAGAGAGCCGCCGAAACCACCGTCCTCACCGAGGAACTGCGCTCCGGAACCGAACGCCTGATCACCGTCGTCGGACTGAGCGGCGTCGGCAAGACGAGACTGGCCCTGGAGGCGGCGGCCCGGCTGCACGACGCCGGCTTCCCGGTGCTGTGGCACACCGCCCCCGGGGCGGTCGCCGACTGCCTGCCGGCCTGCGACGGCCGGCTCGCCGCCCTGACGGCCGACTGCGCCGCCTTCCTCCACGGCGACGGGCAGGCCGACGACCTGGCCCCCGACCTGGCCGGCGTGCTCGGCGACCGCCCGGTGCTCCTCGTCCTCGACGGCGTCGACACCGCACTCCTCGACTTCCACCGCCTGAGCCGGCTCCTGCGCGAGCTGCCCGGACTCCGCCTCCTCGTCACCGCCGACGAACCCTGGAACGTCCCCGGCGAACGCCTCTTCCTCCTCTCCCCGCTGGAGGCACCGGACCCCTCCGACGGCATCCGCCCCGACGCGCCCGCCGCACGCTTCTTCCTCAGCCGCCTCCGCCACGTCCGCCCCGACATCGTTCCCGACGAACGCGTCCTCGCCGACATCGCCTGGGTCAGCCACCGCCTCGACGGCCACCCGCTCGCGCTCGCCGCCGCGGCCTCCTGGCTCACCGTCTGCGACCTGACCACGCTGCGCGGCATCGTCGAGTCCGATCCGGCGCCCCTCCTCGACCACCTCGCCGACGGCCGGTCCGGCTCCCGCCTGCGCGAGCGCGTCGCCCGCACGCTCGCCGCGCTCCCCGACGGCCACCGGCGGCTGATCGGCGCGCTGTGCGCCGCGAACGAGGACGCGTTCGTGCTGGAGGACGTCGTCCGGCTGACCGACATGCCCCTGCCGCACTGCGGCCGCATGGTCCGCGACCTACTGGTCAGCGGCGTGATCCGGTCCGGCACGGACGGCGGCCGCTCCGCGTTCCGCGTGCTGGGCGTGGTGCGCGCCCTCGCGGCGGACACGACTGCCGGAACCGCTGCCGCCTGACTGCCGCTCCACCGCCGAACCGCTGGCGTACCGCCGGAGCAACTGCCGCTCCCCGCCCCGGCCCACGGGTTGTATGGCGACTGCCCCGCCCGAGCCCACGCCGCTCTCCCTCCCCCTCCTCCGCCGTGACCTCCACAGGAGCCCCTCATGCCGTTCGACACGCCCGTCGCACCCGCTCCGGCTGCCGTCCGGTTGCCGCTCTCGGTGGCCCAGCGTGACATCTGGACGGCACACGCCCTCGACCCCACCGGCGTGAAGTACAACGTCGCCGAGTGCCGCGAGATCAACGGTCCCGTGGACCCGGACCTGATGGCCACGGCCTGGCGCCGCCTCGTCGAGGAGGCGGACTTCCTCCGCACCAGCCGCTTCGAGGACGACGGCGAGCAGGTGTGGCAACTGGTCGACACCGACGCCGGAACCCGCACCCTGCCCTTCACCGACGTGAGCACCGCGGACGACCCCGAGGCCGAGGCCCGGCGGATCGTCGACGCACTGATCCGCGCCCCCTTCGACCTCACCGGCCGGCCGCCGGTCCGCTGCGCCCTGATCAAGCTCGCCGAGGACAGGTACTTCTACTTCTACGGATTCCACCACCTGGTCGTCGACGGCGTGGGCGTCTCGATGGCGCTCGCCCGGCTGATCGAGCTGTACGAGCAGGCCGTCGCGGGCGAAGCCTGGGGACCCTCCCCGTTCGGAAGCCTGCCGGAACTGCTCGCCGAGGACGCCGAGTACCGACGGTCCGAGGAGGCCGCCGCCGAGCGCGCCGCCTGGCGGGAGCACCTCGCCGGCGCCCCCGACGCACCCGCCGGCCTCGTCCGGGGCACCGGACGGGCGACGCCCGCACACGGCGGCCTGCCCTTCGCCCGGCGCAGCGTACGGGTCTCCCCGGCGGACGCCGACCGGCTCCGCTCGGTCGCCCGCGGCGAGCGCGCCACCTGGTCCGTCCTCCTCGTGGCCCTGTTCTCGGCCTACCTCCACCGCGTCACCGGACGCACGGAGCTGATGATCGCCCTCCCGGTCACCGGCAGGACGACCCGGCTCGCCCGCACCACCCCGGGCATGTCGTCGAACGTGGTCCCGCTGAGGATCCGGATCGACCCCGAGGACTCGCTCGGCGCCCTGGTCCGCTCGGTGGGAGCCGAGGTCAAGCACGGACTGCGCCACCAGCTCACCCGGTACGAGGACCTCTGCCGCGACGCCGGCGTCGTCGACGGCTCCCGGAGACTGGCCGCGCCCGTCCTCAACATCATGGGCTTCCACGGGGAGCTCACCGTCTGCGGCCACCCCACCGTCAACCACAACGTGAGCAACGGCCCCGTCGACGACCTCAGCGTCGCCGTGCTCGACCTCGGCGCCGCGAACGGCCTGCGCATCGACTTCGACACCCCCGTCGACGGCGTCGACGTCACCGCCGTCGCCGCACACCAGGACCGCTTCGCCGCCTTCCTCACCGCCGTCCTCGCCACGGAACGCCCGACCGAACGCGGCGTCGCCGACCTCGACGTCCTGTCGGAGGCGGAGCGCGAGCTGCTGACGGGCCGGTGGGCCGGGCCGGTGACGGACGTCGTGGACACCACGCTGGTGGAGCGGTTCGAGGAGCAGGCGGCACGGTTCCCCGACGGGGTCGCGCTCGTCGACGAGGCCGGAGAGGTCACGTACGCCGAGCTCAACGCCGCCGCCAACCGCTGGGCCCGCCACCTCCGCTCCCGGGGCCTGGGCCGCGGGGACATGGCCGGGGTCCTCCTCGAACGCGGGACCCGCTTCGCCACCGCCCTGCTCGCCGTCCTGAAGACCGGCGCCGCCCACGTCCTCCTGGACCCGGACTTCCCCGACGACCGACTGCGCTCGGCGGCGGCCGACGCCGGCATCAGCCACCTCGTCACCCGCCCGGCGCTCGCCGGACGCGTCGACGGCCCCTGGGCGACCCACACCGAGGCCCCCGGCGAACTCCTGTCCCACCACCCCGGCAACCTCGGCCTGCCGCTCCGCCCCGACGACCCCGCCTGCCTGATGTTCACCTCCGGCTCGACGGGCCGCCCGAAGGCCATCCTGTCCTCCCACCGCAACCTGGTGTCGACCCTGATCGGCCAGCCCTACCTCCCCACCGGCCCGGAGCAGGTCTACCTCCAGTGCTCACCCGTGTCCTGGGACGCGTTCAGCCTGGAGTTCTGGGGAGCGCTCCTCCACGGCGGCACGGCGGTCCTCCAGCCCGGACAGAAGCCCGAACCGGCCCTCGTGACCGAGCTGGCCCGCCGCCACCGCGTCACGACGCTCCTGCTGTCCGCCACCCTCTTCAACTACCTGACGGACGAACACCCCGAAGCCTTCGACACCGTCACCACCGCCTTCACGGTCGGCGAGGCCGCCTCCCCGGCGCACGTCCACAAGCTCCAGCGGCTCAGGCCCGGCATCACCGTCCTCAACGGCTACGGACCCGCCGAGGTCATGATCTACGCCACCACCCACACCGTCGAGCCCGGCGACGAACCCCACCCGGTGATCCCGATCGGCACCCCGCTGGTCAACAAGCCGGCCTACGTCCTGGACGCCCGGCTCGCCCTGTGCCCCCCGGGAGTGACGGGCGAGCTGTACGTGGCGGGCGAAGGCCTCGCCCACGGCTACCTGGGCCGGTCCGACCTGACCGCCACCAGGTTCGTCCCGAACCCCTTCGGCCCGCCCGGCAGCCGGCTCTACCGGACGGGGGACCTGGCCCGCTTCGACCGGGACGGACGCCTCCTGTACGAGGGCCGGGCGGACGACCAGATCAAGATCCGGGGCTTCCGCATCGAGCCCGGAGAGACCGAGGCCGCCCTCCTGACCCACCCGGCCGTCACCCAGGCCGTCGTCACCGTCCACGAGAAGAGACTGGCCGCGTATGTCGTCGTCGGCCGTCAGACGGATCCCGACGAGATCCGCCGGCACGTCGCCGAACGGCTGCCCGAGCACCTCGTCCCCACGTACCTCACCACACTCGACCGCCTGCCCGTCACACCCAACGGAAAGATCGACAAGCGGGCGCTCCCGGCACCGACGACGGTCCTGGGAACGACCCGCGCCCCGCGCGACGAGACCGAGGAGACCCTGTCCGCGCTGTTCGGCAGGACCCTGGAGCTCCCCGGCCCGATCGGCATCGACGACAGCTTCTTCGCCCTCGGCGGGCATTCGCTGCTCGCGGCCCGGCTGACGAACCACATCGCCGAGGCGTTCGGCGTACGGCTGACGATCCGGGACGTCTTCGGACGCCCGACGGTCGCGGGGCTCGCGGAACTGCTGGGCGGACAGACCGGCGTAGGGACCGTCCCGCCGCTGGTGGCGGGGGAGGGGGCGGGTGAGACCGCTCCGGTGTCGTTCGCGCAGCGGCGGTTGTGGTTGCTGGCGGAGCTGGAGGGGGACAGCGCGGCGTACAACGTGCCGATGGTGGTGCGGTGTGAGGGCGGGCTGGATGTCGGGGCGCTGGAGCGGGCGCTGGGTGATGTGGTGGGGCGGCACGCTCCGCTGCGGACGGTGTTCGAGTCGGTGGACGGTGAGCCGCGTCAGCGGGTCCTGCCGCCGGAGCGGGCACGTGTGGCGGTGGAACGACGCCGCGTCGAGGCCGGCGCGCTTGCGGGGGAGTTGGCCGCGGCGGCGGGTCGTGTCTTCGATCTGGCCACGGAGCTTCCTTTGCGGGCGGTGGTGTTCGAGCTGGGCGATGGCGTGGTGGTGCTGTCGTTGGTGGTGCATCACATCGCGACGGACGGTCTGTCGAACGCGGTGTTCTTCGGGGATCTGCAGCGGGCCTACGAGGCGCGTGTCGCAGGAGCCGGGGGCTCGGTTCTGGAGCCGTTGAGCGTCCAGTACGCGGATTACGCGGTCTGGCAGCGTCGGGTGCTGGGTGCGGCGGACGATCCGGGGAGCGTGCTGGGCCGGGAGCTGGGCTTCTGGCGTGGGGCGCTGGGAGGTCTGCCGGAGGAGCACGGGCTGAACCTGGACCGGCCGAGGCCGGCCAGGGCCTCCCACCGGGGCGGACAGGTCGAGGTCGGGTTCGGAGAGGACCTCTTCGAGCGGGTGGCCGCGTTCGCGCGGGCCGAGGGCTGCACGCCCTTCATGGTGGTGCACGCCGCCCTGGTCGCGGCCCTGACGAGACTCGGTGCGGGGACGGACCTGGCGATCGGTTCACCGGCCGCAGGGCGCGGCGAGCCGGAACTTCAGGATCTGGTCGGGTTCTTCGTGAACACGCTGGTGCTGCGGACCAGCAGTGCCGGCGACCCGAGCTTCCGTGAACTGCTGGGACGGGTGCGTACGGCGGACCTGGACGCGTTCGCGCACCAGGAGGCCCCGTTCGACCTGGTCCTCGAAGCGGTCAACCCCACCCGGAGCCTCTCGCGCCACCCCCTCTTCCAGATCAGCCTCGGCCTGGAGACCGACGGCGGCCCCGCCTTCGAGCCGAGCGGAGTCCGGACGGGCCCCGTGGAGAAGGTCTCCAGCGGATCCGCCAAGTTCGACCTGGAGTTCTTCCTCCGCTCCGACGACGAGAAGGAGCTGCGGGCCACCGTGCTCTTCGCGGCGGAACTCTTCGACGAGATCACGGTACGCCGGATGGTGACCGTCCTCGGTGAGGTGCTGACCCAGGCCCTCGACGAGCCGGACCGGCGCCTGTCGGACCTGGAGGTCCTGTCGGAGGCGGAGCGCGAGCTGCTGACCGGCCCGTGGGCGGGGACCGTCGCCGAGGTGGGCGACGCCACCCTCGTCGAGCGGTTCGAGGAGCAGGCGGCACGGTTCCCCGACGGGGTCGCGCTCGTCGACGGGGCCGGAGAGGTCACGTACGCCGAGCTCAACGCCGCCGCCAACCGCTGGGCCCGCCACCTCCGCTCCCGGGGCCTGGGCCGCGGCGACATGGCGGGTGTGCTCTGGCGTCGTGGAGCGGAGTTCGCGGCGGTGGTGATCGGGGTCCTCAAGACGGGCGCGGGGTACACGCTCCTGGACCCGGACTTCCCGGACGAGCGGCTCCGCTCGGCGGCGACCGACGCCGGCATCGGCGTCCTGGTCGCGGAGCCCGGCCTCGCCGACCGCCTCACCGGCCCCTGGGACACGGCCTCCTGCTCCTCCGAGCAGTTGGCGGACCTCGGCGGCGAGAACCTCGGCACGGAACTGAGCGCCGACGACGTGGCGTGCCTGATGTTCACGTCGGGTTCGACGGGCCGGCCGAAGGCCATCCTGTCGTCGCACCGGAACCTGGTGTCGACGGTGTCGGGCCAGTCGTACGGCAGGTTCGGTCCGGATGAGGTGTTCCTGCAGTGTTCGCCGGTGTCGTGGGACGCGTTCAGCCTGGAGTTCTGGGGTGCGCTGCTGCACGGCGGTGCGACGGTGTTGCAGCCGGGGCAGCGGCCGGAGCCGGTGTTGATCGGTGAGTTGTCCCGTCAGCACGGGGTGACGATGCTCCAGCTGTCGGCCAGCCTGTTCAACTTCCTGGTCGACGAGCACCCGGAGGCGTTCGAGACGGTGACGGTCGCCTTCACCGGCGGTGAGGCGGCCTCCCCGGCACACGTGCACAAGCTCCAGCGGCTCAAGCCCGGGATCAGGGTCGTCAACGGCTACGGACCGGCCGAGTCCATGGGCTTCACCACGACGCACACGATCGAGCCCGGCGAGGAGCCCCACGCGCTCATACCGGTGGGCTCGCCGCTGGTGAACAAGGCCGGATACGTTCTGGACACCCGTCTGAACCTGTGTGCGCCGGGTGTCACCGGTGAGCTGTATCTGGCGGGTGACGGTCTGGCCCACGGGTACCTGGGCCGGTCCGATCTGACGGCCACCAGGTTCGTCCCGAACCCCTTCGGCCCGCCCGGCAGCCGGCTCTACCGGACGGGGGACCTGGCCCGCTTCGACCGGGACGGACGCCTCCTGTACGAGGGCCGGGCGGACGACCAGATCAAGATCCGTGGTTTCCGGGTCGAGCCCGGTGAGACCGAGGCCGCACTTTTGACCCATCCGGCCGTCACCCAGGCCGTCGTCACCGTCCACCACGAACAGCTCGCCGCGTACGTGGTCACCGACTGCGGGACGGAGCCCGAGGAGATCCGCCGGCACGTGGTGGACAGGCTGCCCGATCATCTCGTGCCGACGCACGTCATCGTTCTGGAGCGCCTGCCCCTGACCCCCAACGGGAAGGTCGACAAGCGGGCCCTGCCCGAGCCGGCCCCCGTCGCCTCCACCGGCCGCGCCCCGCGCACCCCGCTGGAGGAGACCCTGCTCGCCCTCTTCGCCCGCACCCTCGACACCACCGCCGACCTCACCGTCGACGACGACTTCTTCCACCACGGCGGGCATTCGCTGCTCGCGGCCCGGCTGACGAACCACATCGCCGAGGCGTTCGGCGTACGGCTGACGATCCGGGACGTCTTCGGACGCCCGACGGTCGCCGGCCTCGCGGAACTGGTCGCCGGGCAAGGCGGGGGAGAAGCCCTCCCGCCGCTGGTGGCGGGGGAGGGGGCGGGTGAGACCGCTCCGGTGTCGTTCGCGCAGCGGCGGTTGTGGTTGCTGGCGGAGCTGGAGGGGGACAGCGCGGCGTACAACGTGCCGATGGTGGTGCGGTGTGAGGGCGGGCTGGATGTCGGGGCGCTGGAGCGGGCACTGGGTGATGTGGTGGGGCGGCACGCTCCGCTGCGGACGGTGTTCGAGTCGGTGGACGGCGAGCCGCGTCAGCGGGTCCTGCCGCCGGAGCGGGCCCGCGTGGCGGTGGAACGACGACATGTCGCCGCCTCCGAACTCGACGCGGCGCTGACGGAGCTGGCGGGTCGTGTCTTCGAACTGGCCACGGAGCTTCCTTTGCGGGCGGTGGTGTTCGAGCTGGGCGATGGCGTGGTGGTGCTGTCGTTGGTGGTGCATCACATCGCGACGGACGGTCTGTCGAACGCGGTGTTCTTCGCGGACCTCCAGCGGGCCTACGAGGCGCGTGTCGCAGGAGCCGGGGGCTCGGTTCTGGAGCCGTTGAGCGTCCAGTACGCGGATTACGCGGTCTGGCAGCGTCGGGTGCTGGGTGCGGCGGACGATCCGGGGAGCGTGCTGGGCCGGGAGCTGGGCTTCTGGCGTGGGGCGTTGGCGGGGCTTCCGGAGGAGCACGGGCTGAACCTGGACCGGCCGAGGCCGGCCAGGGCCTCCCACCGGGGCGGACAGGTCGAGCTCGACCTCGGGGAGGACCTGTTCGCACGCATCGCGGTCCTCGCCCGCTCGGAGGGCTGCACGCCCTTCATGGTGGTGCACGCCGCCCTGGTCGCCGCGCTGACCCGCCTGGGTGCGGGGGCCGACCTGGCGATCGGCACCCCGGTCGCGGGGCGTGGCGAGCGGTCGTTGCAGGATCTGGTCGGGTTCTTCGTGAACACGCTGGTGCTGCGGACCAGCAGTGCCGGCGATCCGAGCTTCCGTGAACTGCTGGGACGGGTGCGTACGGCGGACCTGGACGCGTTCGCGCACCAGGAGGCCCCGTTCGACCTGGTCCTCGAAGCGGTCAACCCCACCCGGAGCCTCTCGCGCCATCCGCTCTTCCAGATCTGTCTGGGACTCGAAGTGGGCGGCGTTCCGGAGCTGAGCCTTCCCGGCGTCCGTACCGCCGAGGTCTCCGGCCTGGTGAACGGGGCGGCGAAGTTCGACCTGGAGTTCCTGCTCCGCTCCGACGACAGCCGGGGCCTGCACGGCGCGATCGTCTTCGCGGCCGAGCTGTTCGACGAGGGCTCGGTGCGGCGCATGGCGTCGGTGCTCGGCCGGGTGCTGGCCCAGGTGCTCGACGATCCCGCCCTGCCGCTCTCCTCCCTGGAGGTGCTGTCGGGCTCTGAGCGCGAGCTGTTGACCGGCCCGTGGGCGGGGACCGTCGCCGAGGTGGGCGACGCCACCCTTGTGGAGCGGTTCGAGGAGCAGGTGGCCCGCCGCCCGGAGGCGACGGCACTGCTCGACGGGGCCCGCGAGGTGTCGTACGCGGAGCTGAACGCGATGGCCAACCGGTGGGCCCACCACCTGCGCGCCCACGGCCTGGGGAGAGGCGACATGGCGGGCGTGCTGTTGGAGCGTGGGGTGGAGTTCGCCGCGGCGGTCGTCGCCGTGGTCAAGGCCGGGGCGGGGTACACGCTCCTGGACCCGGACTTCCCGGACGAGCGGCTCCGCTCGGCGGCGACCGACGCCGGCATCAGCCACCTCGTCACCGCGCCGGCCCTCGCGGGCCGGGTCGACGGGCCGTGGCAGACCCACACCGAGGCCCCCGGCGAACTCCTCTCCCGCAACCCCGGGAACCTCGGCCTGCCGCTCGGACCCGATGACTCCGCCTGCCTGATGTTCACGTCGGGTTCGACGGGCCGGCCGAAGGCCATCCTGTCGTCGCACCGGAACCTGGTGTCGACGGTGTCGGGCCAGTCGTACGGCGGGTTCGGTCCGGATGAGGTGTTCCTGCAGTGTTCGCCGGTGTCGTGGGACGCGTTCAGCCTGGAGTTCTGGGGTGCGTTGCTGCACGGCGGTGCGACGGTGTTGCAGCCGGGGCAGCGGCCGGAGCCGGTGTTGATCGGTGAGTTGTCCCGTGAGCACGGGGTGACGATGCTCCAGCTGTCGGCCAGCCTGTTCAACTTCCTGGTCGACGAGCACCCGGAGGCGTTCGAGACGGTGACGGTCGCCTTCACCGGCGGTGAGGCGGCCTCCCCGGCGCACGTGCACAAGCTCCAGCGGCTCAGGCCGGGTATCAGGGTCGTCAACGGCTACGGGCCGGCCGAGTCCATGGGCTTCACGACCACGTACACCGTGGAATCCGACGACGTGGTGATCCCGATCGGCTCGCCGCTGGTCAACAAGGCTGGATACGTTCTCGACGCACACCTGAACCTGTGTGCGCCGGGGGTGACCGGTGAGCTGTACCTGACCGGTGACGGCCTCGCCCACGGCTACCTGGGCCGGTCCGATCTGACCGCCACCCGTTTCGTACCGAATCCCTTCGGGGCGGCCGGTGAGCGGTTGTACCGGACGGGGGACCTGGCCCGCTTCGACCGGCACGGGCGGCTGCACTACGACGGGCGGGCGGACGACCAGATCAAGATCCGTGGTTTCCGGGTCGAGCCCGGTGAGACCGAGGCCGCGCTCCTGACCCACCCGGCCGTCACCCAGGCCGTCGTCACCGTTCACCACGAACAGCTCGCCGCGTACGTGGTCATCAGCGACCGGACGGACTCCGAGGAGATCCGCCGGCACGTGGCGGACCGGCTGCCCGAGCACCTCGTCCCCACCCATCTCGTGGTC
The DNA here is from genome assembly GCF_044544765.1 of Streptomyces sp. NPDC053513. Taxonomy (NCBI): domain Bacteria; kingdom Bacillati; phylum Actinomycetota; class Actinomycetes; order Kitasatosporales; family Streptomycetaceae; genus Streptomyces; species Streptomyces sp. NPDC053513. The sequence goes on along the minus strand of NZ_JBITXP010000008.1, from coordinate 180,642 downwards.
CTCGACCGTCTGCCCCTGACCCCCAACGGCAAGGTCGACAAGCGGGCCCTGCCCGAGCCGGCCCCCGTCGCCTCCACCGGCCGTGCCCCGCGCACCCCGCTGGAGGAGACCCTGCTTGCCCTCTTCGCCCGCACCCTCGACACCACCGCCGACCTCACCGTCGACGACGACTTCTTCCACCACGGCGGGCACTCCCTCCTGGGTGCCCGTCTCACCAACCACATCGCCGGGGCCCTCGACGTCCGGCTCACCATCCGCGACGTCTTCCAGCACCCCACCCCGGCCCGGCTCGCCGAGCACATCGAATCCCTGAAGGCCGCGCCGGCGAGGAAGGCCCGTCCCGCCCTCCGGCGCCGCGCCGAGACCGAGGCGGTCACGACCGGGACCGCCGCTCAGACCGCCACCGCGACAGAACGGATCAGCTGATGAACACCTCCCCGACCCCCGCCCCCGAGGACGTCGTCTGGGACCTGCCGGGCGACCTGCCGCACCGCCTGTCGCTGCTCGTGCTCCCGCACGCCGGAGGCAACGCGCACGCGTACAGCGCCTGGCGCGAGCACCTCCCGGCCGACGTGCGGCTGCTCGTCGGCCAGTACCCGGGGCGCGGCGCCCGCTTCAGCGAGGACCTGCCCGAGTCCGTCGACGACCTGGCGCTGCCCGTGGTCGACGCGCTCCCCGCGGACACCGGTGACCTGGTGGTGCTCGGGCACAGCATGGGCTCCCTGGTCGCCTTCGAGGTGACCCGCGCCCTGCAGGCCGTCGGCCGCACCCCGCGGGGCCTGATCGCCTCCGCCTGCCGGGCGCCGGTGCTGCCCAACCAGTGCCCGGTGCACCCGGAGCGGCTGGACGACGACCAGCTGGTCGCGGCCATCAAGGAGCGCGGCGGCACCGACGACGGCATCCTCGACGACGAGGAGCTCCGCGAGATCGTCCTGCCGTCCATCCGCGCGGACTTCGCCATCGACGACGCCTACCGGTGCACCGCCCCGGCCGTACGGCTCGACTGCCCGGTCGCGGTGTTCGGCGGGGACGCCGACCCGATCGTCCCCGTCGACATGCTCGACGGCTGGTCCCTGGTGGCCGGCCACCCGGTGGTGCCCCAGGTGCTGACCGGCGACCACTTCTACTTCCAGCAGGACCTGCCCGGTTTCTTCGCCCGCCTGAACCCGGTCCTGGAGACCCTGCACGCCTCCGCCCCCAGCAACGCCTGAATTTCCGTCAACTTCCCTGCCCACCGAGGCATTACGAGGAGACCACCATGACCACGTACGCCCAGAGTCCGGCCACCGCCGGCATCACCGTCGTCCGGGAGCCCGGCAAGCCGGCCCTCGTCGAGACGCCCGCCTTCGACACCATGGCGGAGGCCACCGCCTGGCTGTCGGACCGGCTGCCCGCCATCCGGGCCGAACTGCACCGCTCCGGCGCGGTCATGCTGCGCGGACTTCCGGTGACGGACACGGAGACGTTCGCCGAGGCGCGGGACGCGCTGATCGCCCGGCGCGCGGGCTACAAGGAGAAGGCCACCCCGCGCAGCGACTTCGGCGAAGGGGTCTTCTCGTCCACCGACCTCCCGGCCGCCCAGGCGATCCGCCTGCACAACGAGAACAGCTACACCCTGGACTTCCCCGGCGTGCTGCTCTTCGGCTGCGTCACCGCCCCCGAGACCGGCGGCGCGACCACCGTCGGCGACATGCGCCGGGCGCTCGCGATGCTCCCGCGGGACCTGGTCGACCGGTTCGCCGAGGCCGGCTGGCTGCTGGTCCGCAACTACTCCGACCTCGCGGGGATGCCCTGGCGCAAGGCCTTCTCCTCGGAGGAGCCGGCGGGTGCCGAGGAGTACTGCGACGCCCACGCGATCGGCTACGAGTGGCTCGACGAGGACACCCTGCGCACCCGGCAGCGCCGCTCCGCGATCATCACCCACCCGGTGACGGGCGAGCGGTCCTGGTTCAACCACTTCGCGTTCTGGAACGCCCGCAGCCTCGACGAGGACGTCCGCGAGGTCCTCACCGACACGTTCGGCACGGACGGCCTGCCCTTCGACACCCGTCTGGGCGACGGCACCGCCCTCACCGACGCCGAGGTGGACGCGATCAACGACGTGTACCAGGCGGTCACGCTGCGGGAGAGCTGGCAGGCCGGCGACCTGATGCTCGTCGACAACATCCTCTGCGCGCACGGCCGGGAGTCGTACACCGGCGACCGGAAGATCCTCGTCGCCATGGGCGAGCCGGTACGGCTGTCCGACTGCTCCCCGACCACCGCCCCCTCCACCACCCTGTACGGAAGGTGAGCCCGCCATGACCGCCGTCCTCCCCGAGCGCCCCGCCGCCGCCCCTGCCGTTCCCGCCCTCCCGGCCGTCGCGGACCCCTGCGCCTGCGGCACCTGCGCCGCCGCCGGTACCGGAGCGGCCGACCTCCTCGCCCGGCTCGCCACCGCCCCCGGCGGGCGCACCGCCGTCGTCGCCGGCGACGACCGCCTCACCTTCGACGAGCTCCGCGCCGAGGCCGCCGCCGTCGCCGCCCGGCTCGCCGCCCTCGGCGTCGGCCCCGAGAGCGTCGTGGCGCTCTGCCTGCCCCGGGGCGCCGCCCTGGTGACCGCGATCATCGGCACGCTCACCGCCGGCGCCGCCTACCTGCCGGTCGATCCGGCGCTGCCCGCCGACCGCCGCCGCTACCTCGTCGAGGACTCCGGCGCCGACCTGGTGGTCGTGGACGGTGCGGATGGCTCTCCGGCGCCCGGCGTCCGGGCCGTGACGGCCGCCGAGCTGACGGCCGCCCCGAGCGACGGCCCCGCCCCGGCCCCGTACGCGCCGGTCCCCGTCACCGCGGACACCCTGGCCTACGTCATCTACACCTCCGGATCCACCGGCCGCCCGAAGGGCGTGGAGATCGGCCGCGGCGCCGCCTCCCTGCTGCTGAAGGAGCTGGAGGAGGCGGGCGCCGCCACCGGCGAGGGGCGCAGGGTCGGCTGGAACGCCTCCCCGTCGTTCGACGCCTCCGTGCAGCAGTGGACGCGGATCTGCCGGGGCGACACCCTCGTCATGATCGACGAGGAGACCCGCCGCGACCCGTCCCTGCTCGCCGCCTTCGTCGACGAGCAGGCCCTCACCGACCTGGACATCACCCCCTCGCACGCCGACCCCCTCCTCGACCTGCTCACCGAGGACGGCGGCCCGCGCCCGCTGACCCTCCTCGTCGGCGGCGAGGCGATCAGCCCGGCGCTGTGGGACAGGCTCGCCGCCGCCCACCGCTCCGGACTGCTGCGCGCGCTCAACGTGTACGGGCCGACCGAGTGCACCGTCGACTCCACCGCCGGCTGGATCGACGGGCCGGGGGAGCCGCACATCGGCGCCGTCCTGCCGGGGCTCCGGATGCGCCTGCTCGACGAGAAGCTCGTCCCGGTCGGGCCGGGGGAGTCCGGCGAGCTGTATCTCGCGGGCCCGCGCGTGGGCCGTGGCTACCGGCGTCGGCCCGGACTGACGGCGGAACGGTTCGTCGCCGACCTCGCCGAGGACGCCCCCGGTGGCCGCATGTACCGCACCGGCGACCGCTGCCGGCTGCTGCCCGACGGCCGGCTCGTCTACCTCGGCCGCGCCGACGGCCAGGTCAAGCTGCGCGGACACCGCATCGAGCTCCCGGAGATCGAGGCCGCCCTCACCCGGGTCGACGGTGTCGCCGAGGCGGCCGTGATCCTCGGCGAGGACGCCGGCGGCACCGCCTGCCTGATCGCCTACCACCGGGGCGGGGACGCCACCGCCCTGCGTGCCGCGCTCACGGAGGGCCTGCCCTCCTACATGGTGCCCAGCGCGTTCGTCGCCGTGGACCGCTTCGCCACGACGCCCAGCGGCAAGCTCGACCGGGCCGCGCTGGCCGCCCGACTCGAAGCCCCGGCGGAGACGGAGGCCGAGGCCGCCGGCGCCGAGGGCTTGAACGGCCGGGCCGAAGAGCTGATCGCCCGCGTGTGGACACAGGTCCTCGGCGCCGCGTCGATCGGCCCGGACGACAACTTCTTCAAGCTCGGCGGCCACTCCCTGCTCGCCATCAAGCTGGTCTCCCGCGTGCGGAGCGAACTGTCCGTGGCGCTCCCGGTCAAGGCCGTGTACACCCACCCGCGACTGCGCGACCTCGCCGCCCACATCGAGGAGCTGTCGGCCGCCCGGGATGCCTGACCGCGGTCCGTCCCCGCACCGCGGTCCCCGTCTGCACCGCGGTCCGTCCCGCCCCCGCGGCCCCTGTCGCCGGTCCACCCGCCCGCCCCCGCCACCCACGAGGAGCAGCAACCGTGATCCCCCTGTCCTACGCCCAGCGCCGCCTGTGGTTCCTGAACCGGCTGGAGGGTTCCTCCTCGGCCTACAACGCGCCGGTGGTCCTCCGGCTGGGGTCGACGCCCGACCCGGCCGCGCTCCGGGCGGCCGTACGGGACGTGGTGGAGCGTCACGAGGTGCTCCGGACCGTGTACCCGGCCCTGGACGAGGAGCCGCACCAGAAGATCCTCGACGACGCCGACGTACGCTTCGACGTGGAGGAGTGCGGCGCGGACGAGGACGTCACGGCCCGGACGACGGCGTTCGCCCGGACCCCTGTGGACGTGACGCGCGAACTCCCGCTCCGGGCGAGGCTGTTCACGGCCGACGACGGGACGGCCGTCCTGGTGCTCCTCGTGCACCACATCGCCACGGACGGCTGGTCGGTGGGCTGCCTGCTCGCCGACCTCGACGCCGCCTACCGCGCCCGCGCCGAGGGCCGCGCCCCCGACTGGACGCCGCTGCCCGTCCAGTACGCGGACTACGCCCTGTGGCAGCGGGACATGCTCGGAGACCCCGAGGACCCCGACAGCACCGCGCACGAGCAGCTCGCCCACTGGCGCAAGGCCCTGGACGGGATCCCGGCCGAGACGCGGCTGCCCGCCGACCGGCCCCGGCCCACGGAACCCAGCCACCGGGGCGCGGTGGTCTCGACGGATCTGGACGCCGGCGTCCACCGGGCCCTCGCCTCCCTGGCGCGCTCCCGGCGGGGCACGTTCTTCCTGGTGGCCCGGGCCGCGCTGGCCCTCGCCCTGCGGGCGGCGGGCGCGGGCGAGGACGTGGTCGTCGGCACCCCGGTGGCGGGCCGGCCCGAAGAGGACCTGCACGACCTCGTCGGGTTCTTCGTGAACACCCTGGCCCTGCGCACCGACCTCTCGGGGGACCCCGGCCTCGGCGCGCTCGTGGACCGCGTCCGTGAGACGGACCTGATCGCGTTCGCGCACGAGGACCTGCCCTTCGACCTCCTCGTCGAGGACCTCAACCCCGAACGCTCCCTCGGCCGCCACCCGTTCTTCCAGGTCATGCTGAGCGCGCAGACCCGGGGGGACGACACCGTCCGGCTCGGGACCGTCCCCGCCGTCCTCGACGACGCGGACCTGGCCACCGCCAAGTTCGACCTGAGCTTCCACTGCCAGGAGACCCTCGACGGCCGGGGCGAGCCGGGCGGGGTGCTCCTCGGACTGCAGTACGCGACCGACCTGTACGACGAGGACACCGCGCGACTCCTGCTCACCCTGTTCCGGCGCGCGCTGGCGGCCTTCGCCGAGGAACGGCACGACACCCCCCTCAGCCGGATCGAACTCCTCACGGACGACGAGCACACCGCCCTCGACCGCCGGCACCGGGCCCTCTCCGAGGCGGCACGGACCCGCGCCGCCACCCCACGGGACAAGGCCGAGCCCCGCTCCGTCGGGGACCCCCGCGAGGAGATCCTGAACGGCCTGTTCGCCGAGATCCTGGACCGCGACGACGTACGCCCCGACGACAACTTCTTCAAGCTCGGCGGGCACTCCCTGCTCGCCGGCAAGCTCACCAACCGCGTCCGCGGGGCCCTCGGCCTCCAGGCCGCCATCCGCGACGTCTTCCTCGCCCCCACCCCCCGGCAGCTCCTCCGCCGCCTCGGGGCGCGCGGAGACGGGCCCCGCCGTCCGGCCCTGCGGCCGGTGCCGGACGACCGGCGCCCCGACCCGGTCCCCCTCTCGTACGCCCAGCGCCGCCTGTGGTTCCTGGGCCGCCTGGAAGGCCCCTCCTCGGCGTACAACGCGCCCATGGTGCTCACCCTGGACGCCCGGCCCGAGACGACCGTCCTGGAGGCGGCCGTACGGGACGTGACGCGCCGTCACCAGGTGCTGCGGACGATCTATCCGGTACGGGACGGAGAGCCGTACCAGCTGGTCCTGGACGCCCCGGACGTGCGGATCGAGGTCGAGGAGTGCGCCGCACCGGAGGACGCGCGGGCGCGGGCGACCGAATTCGCCGGCATCCCGCTGGACGTGACCCGCGAACTCCCCCTGCGGGCCAAGCTGTTCACGGTCGCGGACGGCACGGCGGTCCTCGTCCTCTCGATCCACCACATCGCGACGGACGGCTGGTCCGTCGGCGCCCTGCTCGCCGACCTCGACACCGCCTACCGCGCCCGCGCCGAGGGCCGCGCCCCCGACTGGACGCCGCTGCCCGTCCAGTACACCGACTACACCCTCTGGCAGCGCGACCTCCTCGACGGCGAACACGGCGTCCGCGAGGGTCAGCTGGCGTACTGGCGCAAGGCCCTGGACGGGATCCCGGCCGAGACGCGGCTGCCCGCCGACCGGCCCCGGCCCACGGAGCCCAGCCACCGGGGCGCGGTCGTGACGGCCGAACTGGACGCCCTCGCCCACAAGGCGCTCGCCGCTGTCGCCCGCGGCCGCCGGGTCACGTTCTTCATGGTCGTCCGGACCGCGCTGGCCCTCGCCCTGCGGGCGGCGGGCGCGGGCGAGGACGTGGTCGTCGGCACGGCGGTGGCCGGCCGGCCCGAACAGGACCTGCACGACCTCGTCGGGTTCTTCGTGAACACCCTGGCCCTGCGCACCGACCTGTCCGGCGACCCCACCCTCGCCGAACTCGTACGGCGCGTCCGGGACGGGGACCTGGCGGCCCTCGCCCACGACGACCTCCCCTTCGACCTCCTGGTCGAGGACCTCAACCCCGAACGGTCCCTCGGCAGGCACCCCTTCTTCCAGGTGATGGTCAGCGCGCAGACCACGCGGGACACGACCGTCCGCCTCGGCCCCCTCACCGGCGTGACGGACGGCGCCGACCTCGCCGGAGCCAAGTTCGACCTCGCCTTCCACTGCGTCGAGACGCACGACACCGGCGGCGAACCCGGGGGAGTCCTCCTCGGCCTGCACTACGCGACCGACCTGTACGACGAGGACACCGCACGGATCCTCCTGGCGCTCTTCCAACGCGCCCTCACGGCCTTCGCCGAGCGGGCCGAGGACACACCGCTGAGCGAGGTCGGCCTGCTCACCGCCGAGGAGCGCCGGGGCCTCGACCGCCGGCACGACGCACTCGCGCGCGCCCTCGCCCACGCCTCCGACGAGGGCGGGCGCACCACCTCCCGGGACGGCCGGGGGACGGGGACGCGCTCCGCGACGGACCCCCGCGAGGAGATCCTCCGCGGCCTCTTCGCCGAAGTCCTCGACCGGGACGAAGTGCTGCCCGACGACAACTTCTTCAAGCTCGGCGGGCACTCCCTGCTCGCCGGCAAGCTCACCAACCGCGTCCGCGGAGCCCTCGGCCTCCAGGCCGCCATCCGCGACGTCTTCCTCGCCCCGACCCCCCGGCAGCTCCTCCGCCGCCTCGGCGAACAGGGCGACGGACCCGCCCGCCCCCCGCTGCGGGCCGTCCCCGAAGCGCTCCGCCCCGCACGCGTCCCCCTGTCCGCCGCCCAGCTCCGCCTCTGGTTCCTGGGCCGCCTCGAAGGCCCCGGCGCCACCTACAACATCCCCGTCGTGACCCGACTGCACCGCCCCGTCGAGCCGGCCGTCCTGGCCGCCGCCCTGGCGGACGTCGCCGACCGGCACGAGGTGCTGCGCACCGTGTACCGGACGGCGGACGGCGAGCCGTACCAGCAGGTGCTGACCGGTGCGACACCCGAGCTCCAGGAGGTCCGGGCCGACGGCCCCGACGCCGTCCGCGCGGCCGTCGACGCCGCCGCCGGGCACGTCTTCGACCTGGAGACCGAGATCCCCTTCCGGGCCGCACTGGTGACGGACGGCGACGGCGGCCAGACCGTGGTGCTCCTCGTCCACCACATCGCCGGCGACGGCTGGTCGACGAACTGCCTGCTCGCCGACCTCGACACCGCCTACCGCGCCCGCGCCGAGGGCCGCGCCCCCGACTGGGCGCCGCTGCCCGTCCAGTACACCGACTACACCCTCTGGCAGCACGACCTCCTCGACGGCGAACACGGCGTCGGAGCAGAGCAGCTGGCGTACTGGCGCAAGGCCCTCGATGGACTGCCGCCGCTCCTCGCCCTGCCCACCGACCGGCCGCGCCCCGCCGAGAGCGACGGTGCCGGCGCCCTCACCCCCTTCGAGGTCGGCCCCGCCACCCACCGGGCCCTGCTGCGCCACGCCCGGAGCAACGGCGCCACCCTCTTCATGGTCGTGCAGGCCGCCCTCGCCGCCCTCCTCACCCGGCACGGCGCGGGCACCGACATCGCCATCGGCACCACCGTCGCCGGCCGCGCGGACGACGCCCTGCACCCGCTCGTCGGCTTCTTCGTCAACACCCTGGTCCTGCGCACCGACACCTCCGGCGACCCCGACTTCACCGAGCTGGTGCACCGGGTCCGCGCATCCGGCCTCGCCGCCTACAGCCACCAGGACCTCCCCTTCGACCGCCTCGTCGAACACCTCAGCCCGCACCGCTCCGCCGCCCACGCCCCCCTCGTCCAGGTGATGCTGCAGGTGCACGCGGCGGCCACCGGGTCCGGAGCCCCGTCCGTCCTCGACGGCGAACCGGTCGCGTTCAGCGCGGTCGGCGCCAAGTCCGACCTCACCTTCGCGCTCACCGAACTCGTCGACGCGGACGGCCGACCGGCCGGCCTGCGAGGCGCCCTGGAATACGCCACCGCCCTCTACGACGCCGACACCGCCGCCCTCCTGGCCCGGCGCCTCACCGAGACCCTCGACGCCCTCGCCGCCGACCCCGGCACCGCGCTCTCCGCGACGCCGTACGGCCCGGCGGCCCCGGCGGGCCGCGACACCGTCCTGGACGAGCGGGGACTGCCCGCGCCCGTACGCGTGCCCGGCGAGGTCCACGAACGGACCCCCGGCGGCGGCCTGCGCGCCACCGGCCGCAAGGCCTACGCCCGCGCCGACGGGAGCCTGCGGCCCGTGGCCACCCTCACCGCCGGCGGCTACCCGGTGGAACCCGGCCACGTCGAGGACGTGCTCGGCCGCCACCCCCACGTGACCGGAGCGGCCGTCGCCGTCCGCGACGACCGGCTGTACGCCTACGTCACCCGCCTCCCCGGGGGCGCCGACGAGACGACACTGCGCCGCTGGGCCGCCGAACGGCTGCCCGAGTACCTGGCCCCCGCCCGCGTCGTCGTCGTGCCCCGGCTCCCCGCGCCCGGCGCCCACGCCGACGTCCTCCCCGAGACGGCGGGCCCGGCGGCGGGCCCGGACGCCCGGGAGGAACGCCTCCTCGGGCTCTTCCGGGACGTCCTCGACGGCCGCCCCCTCGGCCGGGACGACAACTTCTTCAAGTCGGGCGGGCACTCGCTGCTCGCGGTACGGCTCCTCAACCGGATCCGCGCCGAGTTCGGCCAGGACCTCACCCTGCGGGACGTCTTCCGCAACCCGACGGCGGCGGGCCTGGCCGGGCGCCTGGCCGCCGCACCCGCACCCGCGTCCGCCGGGGCGCCGGCGGCCCCGGCCCTACGCCGCCGCACGACAGCGGGAACCCGCCGCCCCGACTGACCCCCGCGCCGACCGGGACGGCGCCCGCGCGGTTGTGGACAGTCGTTCCACCGAGGCGGCGCCCACCCCCCTCGCTGTGGGCGCGCACCCGCCGGTGCGGCTCCCACCCGCCGTGTGGGCAATCGTCCCGCTGGGGCGGGACGGGTGGGCACAACGGACCCGCGCCCTGCCGGCGCCCGAGGCTGATGCGCCTGAACCCGCACCGGGCTGTGCGGCACACGTAGGGTGCGGGTTCAGGCGCGGGACGCGGAGGCGCCGCTGATGGGCGCCGTCCCGTGTGCCCACCCGTCCCGCCCCAGCGGGACGATTGCCCACACGGCGGGTGGGAGCCGCCCCGGCGGGCGCGGGCCCACACGGGCAGGGAGCAACGCCCAGCACGGGCGCGGGCACACGGCGGGTGGACGGGGGCACCGCCCCGGCGGGCGGGCCCCACACGGGCAGGGGGAGCCGCTCCGGCAGGCGTGGGCCCCACGGGCGGGGTGCCGTCCCGCCGGGGGCGGGCCCGTAGGGTGGGGGAGCGCGTGTTCGGTGGGCCCGGGGCCGGTGGTGAGAAAACGGGTGCGGCGGGGCAACCTTCCGGCGGAGTCGCGAGTCTCCTTGACGATCACATGGGTGATCGCATCCACGAGGAGACCATCATCACCGCCATACGCAAGACCCTCATCGCCACCGCAGTCGTCGGCGCCGTCCTGGCGGGCTCGGCCGCCTGCGGCACGGTGGAGCAGCTGTCCGCCGGACAGAAGCTGGACAAGGCCTTCGAGGAACTCGGCAGGGAGAAGTCGATCTCCTTCGAGCTGGACCTGGACGTCGACGCCGAGACCCTCAAGCGGATGGACGCCGCGTCGGACCCGGAGCCCGGCGAGGAGATCCCGGACGAGGCCGCCGAGCTGATCAGCGGTCTGAAGGTCAGCGTCACGGTGGAGTCGAAGAAGCCGATCGCCGATTCCGAGGGGAAGGACTTCGTCGGTACGGCCGTGAAGGTCAGCTCCCCCGACGGCGACCTCGTCGAGTACCGGGCCGTCGGTGACCGCACCTACGTCCGGTCGGACGTCAAGGCCCTCAGCAAGACGATGGGTGCCCCCCTGCCGGGCGCCGACCAGCTGCCGCCGGGGGCCGAGGGCCTCAAGAAGGCACTGGAGGGCAAGTGGGTCGTGTTCGACACCAAGGAGATGGAGAAGGCCGGCCGGGAGATGGGCCAGGAGCCCGGCGCCGCGCCGTCCCCGGCCCCCACCCTCGACGCCAAGACCCAGAAGAAGCTCACCGAGGCCCTCCGCGAGGTCGTCGCCCGTGAGGTCGAGTTCAAGACCGCCGGGGACGAGGACGGCACCGAGCACATCACCGCCACGGCTCCGTTCCGCACCCTGGTCGGGGAACTGCTCGGCGAGATCCGTCCGCTGGTCAAGGGCCTGCCGCCCGGCGTGGACCTGCCGTCGGACAAGGACCTGAAGGACGTCCCCGACGCCAAGGTGACGGCCGACTTCACGCTCGATAACGGCGAGCTGGCCGAGGTGCGCGTCGACCTCGCCAAGCTGGCCGAGAACGCCGAGGTCAAGAAGTTCGGCCTGGTGCTGAAGACGGGCGGGGGCGTCAAGCCCGAGGCCCCGGCCGGAGCCACCGAGCTGGACCTGGAGGAGATCATGGGCGGCTTCGCCGGCGCCATGATGCCGGAGGAGGGCTTCGGCGAGGGCGACTTCGACGAGCCCCCCGTCGACGACGCCGCGTGAGCACGTACCGTTCCCGGTCCGGTCCGCCCACCCGGGCGGCCCGGACCGGACCGTCCGGCCGGGCACCGTCGCACGCGTGACCCTTCGTGACGCGAGGACGGTGAGGACAGCGACGCCCCGGGGCGCAGCAGCGGTCGGTCAGGCCGGGGCGGGCAGACGAGCGGCGACGCGGAAGTGCTCCAGGACCACCGGCGTGGCGTCGTGGACGGTGAACCCGGGGTCTCCCAGAGCGCGTCGCACCTCTTCGCCGTGCCAGAACTCCTCGTGGTCCGCCCGCCACTCCGCGACGGTGGCGCTGCCCTCGCCCTCGGCCACCGCGTGGGCGACGTCCACCTCGCCCAGGGGCACGACGCGCACCTCCGTCACCTCGATGATCGCCACGGGACGATCCTCGGAGTCGACCACGACCGAGTGCCGGCCGATGGACGGCAGCGGCTCGCCCTCCTGCTCGTACTCGGCGAGGAGTGCGGTGGTCGCGGTCTTGGATCCGTCGAGGACCGCTGCGACGAGCCGGTCGCGCAGGGGTCCCGGAAAGGCGAACCGCGTCGTGGGCAGCAAGGTGGGATCCATGCTCGGAGCTGGGTCGATGGCCATACGACGACCCTAACGTCGTCGCGCGTCCCCGCCGACGCGACCGACCGGCCGTGACGGGGGAACGGCCGCACGGACGGGGGGCGCCCCGCAGGGCGCGGGTACCGCGCGGAGCGGGCCGCCCGAGGCGCCCGCCGGCGAGGTGCGGGCCCGTGCGGGGCCCGGCGGCCCGCCACCGGCAGCTCCCGGCAAGGAACTTCTGCCGGTCGGAGTTGCCGGGGCGACTGCCCGGGGAGGAGCCGCCACGCGCCTAGCGTGAAGGGCACGGAGGCGAGAGGAACCGTTCGCCCCGGTCTCTCGGCCCTTTACCGGAGGAACTCAGCATGCCCCCCAGCAGAACGGAAGACCTGCTCGACGGCGGACCCTCTCCCGCCCCCGCCCCGCCCGTGCTCGACCTGATCGCCCACCAGACGCGTACCCGCCCCGGCGCCACCGCCCTGGTCCACGCCGACGCCCGTCTGACCTACGCCGAGCTCGCCGCCGCCGTGGCGGACCGGGCCCGGGAGCTCACCGCGCGGGGCGCGGGACCGGGCCGGCTCGTCGCCCTCCACCGGCCCCGCGGCATCGACGCGATCGTCGGGCTCCTCGCCGTCCTCACCACCGGCGCCGCCTACCTGCCGCTGGACGTCCAGGCCCCCGACGCCCGCAACGAGGCGATCCTCAAGGACGCCTGCGGCGACCTGGCACCGACCCCCGCGGAGGTCGCCCGGCACGGCGAACTCGTCCTCGGCGGCCCCGGCGCCGAGGAGGGCGCGGCCTACGTCATCTACACCTCCGGCTCCACCGGCACCCCCAACGGCGTGGTCGTCGCCCACGACTCGCTGGCCCACTTCATCGCGGGCGCGACCCCCGCGTACGGCATCGGCCCCGACGACGCGGTCCTCCAGTTCAGCCCGCTCCACTTCGACGCCAGCATCCAGGAGATCTTCACGACCCTCGGCGCCGGCGGCACCCTCGTGCTGCGCACCGACGACATGCTGGACGTGGCCGAACTCCTCGCGGGCTGCGCCCGGCACGGCGTCACCTACCTCGACCTGCCCGCCGCCTACTGGCACGAGCTCGTCTACGTCCTCACCACCGGCTCCGTCCGCCTCCCCGACCGCCTGCGCACCGTCATGATCTACGGCGAGGCCGCCCTGCCCGAGCGGGTCGCCCAGTGGCGCGCCCTGGTCGGGGACCGGATCCGCCTCCTCAACGGTTACGGGCCCACCGAGACCACCGTCGTGGCCACCGTCGCCGACCTCAGCCGGCACGACGCCGGGCCCGTCCCCATCGGCCGGCCGCTGCCCGGTGTCCGCGCCGCCGTCGTCGACGGCGAACTGTGGCTGCTCGGCGGCGGCCTGACCCGCGGCTACCTCCACCGGCCCGAACTGAACGCCCGCCGCTTCACCGTGCTCGACGGCGAGCGCGCCTACCGCACCGGCGACCTCGTCACCATCGGCGAGGACCGGCAGATCCTCTACCACGGCCGCCTCGACGACGAGGTGAAGATCGGCGGCCAGCGCATCGACCCCGCCGCCGTCGACTCCGTCCTCGCAGGCCACCCGAAGGTCCGGGAGGCCGCCGTCGTCGCCCAGCAGGACGGCGACGGGGTCAAGCGCCTCGTCGCGTTCGTGGTGACCGAGGGCGGTACGGACGCGGAGGAGCTGCGCGACTGGGTGCGCGCGCGCATGCCCGCCGCCGCCGTGCCCGCCGTCTCGATCGTCGTCGCCCTGCCCCGCACCAGCTCGGGCAAGATCAACCGCAAGGCCCTGCGCACCGCCGACCCGCGCCTGCCCGTCGTCGACGAGGAACCCCTCCCCGTCGAGGACCGGGTCCCGCTCTCGCACGCCCAGCGCCGGCTGTGGCTGGTCGGCCAGCTCGACGGGCCCTCCGCCGCGTACAACATGCCGATCGTCCTCCACCTGGAGACCGCCCCCGACCGGGCCGCGCTCGCCGCCGCCGTGGCCGACGTCGTCGAACGGCACGAGGTGCTGCGCACCGTCTTCCTCGCCCCCGAGGACGAGCCGTACCAGCACGTCCTCGCCCCCACCGCCGTCCGGCTGCGCACCGTCGAGTGTCCTGCGGACGAACTCCCCGAGCGGGTCGCCCGGTTCACGGCCGAGACCTTCGACCTCTGCCGCGAACTGCCCCTGCGCGTCGCCCTGTTCCTGCCGTACGGCGGTTCCGGCGCCACCCTGGCCGTCCTGCTCCACCACGTCGCCGGCGACGGCTGGTCCCTCGAACCGCTGATGACCGACCTCGCCCACGCCTACGCCGCCCGCGCCGAGGGCCGCGCCCCCGACCGGGAGCCGCTGCCCGTCCAGTACGCCGACTACACGTTCTGGCAGAACGACCTCCTCGGCGACGCCGACGACCCCGACTCCGTCACGGCCCGGGGCCTCGCCCACTGGCGCGCGGCCCTGGACGGCCTGCCCGCCGCGACCGACCTGCCCCTCGACCGGCCCCGGCCCGTCGTCCGCGCCCACGACGGCGGCCTGGTCACCGCCACCCTCGAACCGGACGTCCACGCCCGGCTCGTCGGCCTCGCCGAGGAGCACGACGCCAGCCTCCTCATGGTGCTGCAGTCCGCGCTCGCCCTCGCCCTGCGCGCCGCCGGCGCCGGGGAGCGCACCGCCCTCGGCACCCCCGTCGCCGGACGCGACGACGAGGCCCTCGACGACCTGGTCGGCTTCTTCGTCAACACCCTGGTGCTGCCCACCGACACCACCGGCGCCCCCGCCTTCACCGACCTCCTGCACCGGGTCCGCGACGCCGACCTCGCCGCCTTCGCCCACCAGCGGCTGCCCTTCGACCTCCTCGTGGAGCACGTCGACCCGCCCCGCACCCCCGGCGTCCACCCCCTCTTCCAGGTGATGCTCACCCTGCGGACCACGGGCCCCGACGCCGGACCCTTCCGCCTCGGCGCCGTCGAGGGCCGCTTCGCCGGCGAGGGACCCGCCACCACCAAGTTCGACCTCACGGCCGCCTTCGAGGAGCTCCGCGGCGCCGACGGCGCCCCCGCCGGACTGCGGTTCGGTCTCGAGTACGCGCGGGACGTGTTCGACGAGGACACCGTCCGCATCCTGCTCGCCGCCCTGGAGCGCGCCCTGCGCACCGCCGCCGAGCACCCCGGGGCCCCGGTCCGGGACACCGGCCTCGTCGACCCCGCCGCCCGGCGCGCCCTGGACGAACGGCGTGCCCGCACCGCCGCGCTCGCCGCCGAGGCCACCGAGAAGGCGACGGCGCCCACCGGCACGGAGCCCCCCGCGCCGCACACCGACACCCTGCGGGAACTCTTCGCCGAGGTCCTCGGCCTCGACCGGGTCGGGCCCCACGAGGGCTTCTTCACCATCGGCGGCCACTCCATGAGCGGGGTGCGCCTCGCCAACCGGATCCGCGCCCGCCTCGGCGCCGACGTCCAGGTCCGCGACCTGCTCCTCGCCCCCACCCCCGACGCCCTCGCCCGCCGCATCGCCGCCCGGTCCACCACCCCCGGGACGGACGGCGCGCCCGGGCCCTCGCGCCCCCGCCCCGTCCCGCGCACGGACCGGCCGGAACGCGTCCCCCTCTCGTACGCCCAGCGCAGGCTGTGGTTCATCGACACCCTCGAAGGCCCCAGCGCCTCCTACAACATCCCCCTCGTCCTCCGGCCGGCACAGCCCCTCGACGCCCGCGCGCTCGCCGAGGCCCTCACCGACCTCTCCGACCGCCACGAGGTGCTCCGCACCCGCTACCGCAGCGTCGACGGCGAACCCCACCAGGAGATCCTGACCGGCGTCAGGCCCCCTCTGGACGTCCGGTCCGTCCCCGCCGACCGGCTCCCGGACGCCGTCGCCGAAGCCGCCGGACACGTCTTCGACCTCGCCGAGGAGACACCCCTGCGCGCCACCCTCGTCACCCCCGACGACGGCGGCGGACAGGTCCTGGTCCTGCTCGTCCACCACATCGCCGCCGACGGCTGGTCCACCGGCCCCCTGCTCGCCGACCTCACCACCGCCTACCGTGCCCGCGCCGAGGGCGAGGACCCCACCTGGCGGCCCCTGCCCGTCCAGTACGCCGACTACGCCCTCTGGCAGCACGACCTCCTCGACGGACCGGCCGCCGAGGCCCACCTCGACTTCTGGGAGAAGACCCTCGCCGGGGCCCCCGCCGTGCTCGAACTCCCCTCCGCACGCCCCCGGCCCGCCGAGGCCACCCACCGCGGCGGACGCGCCCCCGTCACCGTCGACGCCGCCACCCACCGGGCACTCGAAGCCCTCGCCCGGCGCGGCGGCGCCACCCTCTTCATGGTCCTCCAGGCCGCCCTGGCCGCCGTCCTCACCCGGCACGGCGCGGGCACCGACCTGCCGCTCGCCACCATGACCGCCGGACGCGACGACGAGACGCTCGGCGACCTGGTCGGCTTCTTCGTCAACACCCTGGTGCTGCGCACCGACACCTCCGGCGACCCCACCTTCGCCGAACTCCTCGACCGGGTCCGGCGGACCGACCTCGCCGCCTACGGACACCAGGAGCTCCCCTTCGACCGGGTCGTCGAGCACCTCAACCCGGTCCGCACCACCGCCCACCAGCCGCTGGCCCAGATCGTCGTCCAGCTCCACCACGACTACACGAGCGACGTCCCCGGCGCGGCCGCCGCGAAGGGCCTCTTCCAGGAGGGCGGGCCGGCGCTCCTCGACACCGTCTCCACCAAGTTCGACCTGACCTTCGCCCTCGACGAGCGGCGGGACGCGGAAGGCCGGCCCGCCGGACTGGCCGGCGGCCTGGAGTACGCCACGGACCTGTTCGACGCCCCCACCGCCGCGCTGCTCGCCGCCCACCTGGAGCGGACCCTGAAGGCCGCCGCGGCCGATCCCGGCGTACGGATCGGGGACGTCGACCTGTTCACCGCCGCCGACCGGTTCCGGCTGGTCGACGAGTACAACGACACCGCCACCGCGGCCCCCGGCGCGCCGGAGACGGTCCACGGGCTGATCGGCCGCCGGGCCGCGCGCACCCCCGACGCGCCCGCCCTGATCACCGACGAGGAGACCGTCGGCTACGGAGCGCTCGACGCCCGCGCCGACGCGCTGGCCGGTCGCCTCCGGACCGCAGGCGTGCGCCGCGGCGACACCGTCGGCGTCCTCCTGGAGCGGGGCGTGTCCCTGGTGGTGACGGCCCTCGCGGTCCTCAAGTGCGGCGCCGCCTACCTCCCGCTGGACCCGCGCCTCCCCGGGGCCAGGATCCGGCTGATGCTGGAGGACGCCGGGGCACGCGCGGTGGCGACCGACCGGGACCACGCCGAGGGCGCCGCGGGAGTTCTGGAAACCGTCCCGGCGGTGCTGGTGGTGGACGCGCCCGACGCCGCCGGGGAGCCCCTCGGCGAGGACTCCCGCGCCACCGGGGACGACCTGATGTACGTGATGTTCACGTCCGGGTCGACGGGCCGGCCGAAGGGCGTCGGCGTCACCCACCGCAACGTCGTGGAGCTCGCCGGGGACCGCGACGTCCGCGCCGGGGGAGCGCCCCGGATGCTCGTCCACTCGGCGACCGGATTCGACGCCTCCGTCTTCGAGATCTGGGTGCCGCTCCTGAACGGCGGCAGTCTCGTCCTCACCCGCGGCGACGGCACCGACCTGGCCGAGACCGCCCGCGCCGTCCGCGAACACGGCGTCACCGCCGCCTACTTCACCGTCGGCCTCTTCCACGTCATGGCCGACGAGGGCCTGGACACCCTCCGGCTGCTGCGCGAGGTGTGGACCGGCGGCGACGTCGCCGGCCCGGCCGCCGTCCAACGGGTCCTCGCCCACTGCCCGGACACCGTCCTCGTCCACTCCTACGGCCCCACCGAGACCACCTTCGCCTCCCACAACCAGTGGTTCGGCACCGGCGAACGCACCCTGCGGGGCGCAGGGCTCCACCTCGGACGGCCGATGGACAACACCCGCAGCCACGTCCTCGACGACGCCCTGCGCCCCGTCCCGCCGGGCGTCCCCGGCGAGCTGTACATCGCCGGCTCGCACGTGGCCCGCGGCTACGTCGGCCGGGCCGGACTGACCGCCGAACGGTTCGTCCCCGACCCGTTCGAGGGCGACGGCAGCCGGATGTACCGCACGGGCGACCGCGTGCTGTGGACCCCCCAGGGCGAACTCCGCTTCCTCGGCAGGGCCGACGGCCAGACCAAGCTGCGCGGCGTGCGGATCGAACCCGGAGAGGTCGAACGGGCCCTCGCCGCGCACCCCTCGGTCGGTCAGGCCCTCGTCGTGGTCCGCGAGGACCGGCCCGGCGAGAAGAGCCTCGTCGGCTATGTCGTCCCCCGCGCGGTCCCGTCGGATCCGTCGGGCGCGTCGGGCCCATCGGGCACGTCGGACCTGTCGGTCGCGTCGGACACGTCGGGCACGTCGGGCACGTTGGACACGTCAGTCACCGAGGCCGAACTGCTCGCCGCGGCGCGCGCCGTGCTCCCCGAGCACCTCGTGCCGTCCGCCGTCGTCGTCCTCGACGCCCTGCCGCTGACCGTCAACGGCAAACCCGACCGCGCGGCCCTCCCCGCACCGCACCGGCCCGCCGCCGCCGAGGGTGGCCGGCAGCCCCGCAACGCCCGCGAGGAGGTGCTGTGCGCGCTGTTCGCCGAGATCCTCGACGTCCCCCGGGTCGGCATCGACGACAACTTCTTCGCCCTGGGCGGCCACTCGCTGCTCGGCGTCCGCCTGGTCAACCGGATCCGCGGCGTCCTCGGCATCGAGCGCACCGTCCGCGACCTGTTCCGCCTGCCCACCCCCGCCGGACTCCTCGGCCTGCCGGAGGACGACGGCGACGGCACGGCCGCCGCCCTGGGCGTCCTGCTCCCGCTCAGCACCCGCGGCACCCGCCGCCCGCTGTTCTGCGTCCACCCCGGCACCGGCGTCGGCTGGGCCTACGCCGGACTCGCCCGCCACCTCGGCGACGACCAGCCGCTGTACGCCCTGCAGGCCCGCGCGCTGAGCGAGCCCGACCACCGGCCGCACAGCGTCGAGGCGATGGCCGACGACTACCTGGAGCAGATCCGGCGGATCCAGCCCTGGGGCCCGTACCGGCTGCTCGGCTGGTCGTACGGCGGCCTCGTCGCCCACGCCATGGCCGTACGGCTCCGCGAGGCCGGCGAGCGGGTCGAACTGCTCGCGCTGATGGACGTCCACCAGACCGGGCCCGGAAGCGTCTCCGTGCTCCCGCCCGAGGAGCGGACGGCGCCGACGGGCGCCGGGGACCCCGTCGCCGCGATGGAGGAGATCCGCCGCGAGGACCCCGTCCTCGCCGGCTTCTCCGACGCGGAACTCCGGGCGGTGCTCCGCGCCTCCGAGACGCACGCCGCCCTCATGGCACGCCACGTGCCGGGCGTCGCCGACGCCGACACGCTGTTCTTCACCGCCCGCCGGCCGGGGGAGCGCGAAGGCGCCCTCGCCGCCACCTGGATTCCCTTCACCGAAGGCGTCATCGACAATCACACCGTCGAATGCGGCCACCTCCGGATGGCCGAACCGGAACCTCTCGAAAGAATCGGAAGAATAGTCGCGGAGAAACTCTCCGCACTCCAGAAGGAAGAAACGAGGAGTCAGTCATGAGCGAGTCCGTCAACCCGTTCGACAACGCCGAGGGCACCTTCCACGTCGTCGTGAACGACGAGGGACAGCACTCCCTGTGGCCCGCCTTCGCGGACGTCCCGGCGGGCTGGACCAGCGTCTGGGGTGCCGGTGGCCGCGCCGAGGCCCTGGAGTACATCACCGCCAACTGGACCGACATCCGCCCCCGCAGCCTCGTCGCCCAGTACGCCTGACCCACCCCCGGCCGAAGCGCCGTGCCCCGCAGCCGATGCGGGGCACGGCGCTTTTCCCGTTCCCGCCGACAGGGAAAGGCAAGGGAATTGCCGAGAGAAATTGCCGGTCCTTGCTGCCGGTCGTACTTCCCCTTCCGGAATCCCCGGAAATCTATCCTCGACCCATGAAGATACTCCTGAGCGGAACCGCATCGGATTCCCACACATGGAATCTCGTGTACCTCCGTCTCTTCCTCGAGGAACAGGGCCACGAGGTCGTCGGGCTCGGTCCCTGCGTCCCCGCCGAGCTGCTGGTCGCCGGCTGTCTGCGGCACGCGCCCGACGCGGTGGTGCTCAGCAGCGTCAACGGGCACGGCTACCGCGACGGACTCGCCGCCGTCCGCCGGCTGCGCGAGGTACCCGCCCTCACCGGCCTTCCCGTGGTGCTCGGAGGAAAGCTCGGCGTCGCCGGGCACCGCCAGGAAGCCGACGTGGCGCGGCTCACCGAGGCCGGCTGCGACGCCGTGCTGGGCGAGGACCTGGACGCCCTGCGCGAGTTCCTCGCCGTCCGCGCCCCCAGGGAGGTGCCGGCTTGACCGCCCCCGCCCCCCTCCCCGGCTTCGGCGGCTTCGTCACGGCGTCCATGACCGCCGGCCGGCTCGTCGTCCAGCCCCGCATGGGCTTCGGCGACCCCGCCCGCATGCGGGCCGGACTCGCCCGGACCAGGGCCGCCACCGCCCGCACCGCGGGCACCCTCACCGTCGACAGCTACACCCGCGTCGGCGACCTCGCCGCCGCCCGCGCCGCCGTGGCCGACGGAAGCCGCCTCAACGGCTACCCGATCGCCGCGCACTCCCCGGCCACCACCCGGACCGTCCTCGACGGGCTGTTCGACGCCGACTTCCCCGTACAGGTCCGGCACGGCTCCGCCCGCCCCCTGGCCATCGTCCGGGCGCTCACCGCCGCCGGCCTCGACGCCACCGAGGGCGGCCCCGTCTCCTACTGCCTGCCCTACGGCCGCACCCCCCTGCGGGAGTCCGTCACCGCCTGGGCCCGCGCCTGCGAACTCCTCGCCGCCACGGCGCGGCCCGGCGCCGTGCCCCACCTGGAGAGCTTCGGCGGCTGCCTCCTCGGCCAGCTCTGCCCGCCGGGCCTGCTGGTGGCCGTCAGCGTCCTGGAATGCCTGTTCTTCGCCCGGTACGGGCTGCGCAGCGTCTCCCTCAGCTACGCCCAGCAGACCGACCCGGCGCAGGACGAGGAGGCCCTGCGCGCCCTGCACCGGCTCGCCGCCGAGTTCCTCCCCGACGACGTCGACCGCCACGTCGTCCTCTACACCTACATGGGCGTCTACCCCCGCACCGCGCAGGGCGCCACCCGCCTCCTGGAGGCCTCCGCCCGGCTCGCCGTCCGCTCCGGCGCCGGCCGCCTCATCGTCAAGACCACCGCGGAGGCCCACCGCATCCCGACCGTAGAGGAGAACGTCCGCGCCCTGGAGACCGCCGCCGCGGCCGCCGCGCTCGCCGGACCCCCGGCCCCCGGTCCCACGGCCGAAGGGGACGGCGAGGTGTACCAGGAGGCCCGCGCCCTGATCGAGACCGTCCTCGGCCTCCACCCCGACCTGTCCCGGGCCCTGCCGGCCGCCTTCGAACGGGGTCTGCTCGACGTGCCCTTCTGCCTCCACCCCGACAACGCCGGCCGGTCCGTGGGGTTCGTCGACCCCCGGGGACGGCTCCGCTGGGCCCGGACCGGTGCCATGCCGATCCGACCGGACACGGCCGCCGACGCGGCCCCGCTCACCTCGGCCGGTCTGCTCGCCGCCCTCCACCACGTCGCCGACCGCTACGACAGCCCCCGGCACCGCGACGGCGGCGACGACCGCGACCGCCCGCAGGCCACCCCGCTGACCGTCTGACCGACCGCCGGCCACCCCGCTCACCGTCCCGTCCGACCGTCCGTCGGCCCCCGCCGATCCTCTGCCCGCCCGCAGGCCCCCTCGCTCACCGCCCGACCCCCCGTCACCAGCCTGACAGGAGAACCGTCATGGACCAGTCCCTCTCCGCCGGCGCACCGGCGACCCCGCCCCCGCTGGGCGAGCACCTCCGCTCGCCCCGGCTGCGCGCCGCCATGCTCGTCCAGCAGGAGGCCCTCCACGCCGCCCGCGCGTTCCTGCGCGGCGAGGGCTTCACCGAGCTGCTGCCCCCGCTCGTCGGACCCGTCACCGACCCCGGCGGCCGGGGCGCCAAGGCCCTCGACGTCGACTACTACGGCCACCCGTACAAGCTGATGACCAGCGCCATCCTCTACAAGCAGGCGTCCCTGCGCGGCTTCCCCCGGCTCTTCTACGTCGCCCCCAACGTGCGCGTCGAGCCCGAGGAGACCGCCGGCACCGGCCGTCACCTCGTCGAGTTCCACCAGATCGACGTGGAGATCGCCGACGGGACCCGCGAGGACGCCCAGGAGATCGCCGCCGGCCTGCTCACCCACGTCACCGAGCACGTGTGGACCGCCGTCCCCGAGATCCTCGGCGAACTCGGCCGCATCGAAGGGGACTTCGCCGACATCCGCGCGGGCAAGTACGACGTCCGCACCCACGACGACGCCGTCTCCCGCCTCCTCGCCGCCGGCCACCCGCAGAACCCCGATGGCGAGATCGACTGGGCCGGCGAACGGCTCCTCTCCCTGGAGAGCGACCGCCCCTTCTTCGTCAACGACTACCCCAAGGGCTCCCGCGGCTTCTACGACCGCGAGGACCCCGACCGCCCCGGCGTCCTGCGCAACTTCGACCTGATCGTCCCCCACGGATACGGCGAGCTCGTGTCCGGCAGCGAGCGCGAGGCCGACTACGCCACCATCGTCACCCGCATGCGCGAGAGCGGGGAGAACCCCGCCAAGTACGCCTGGTACCTCAAGGAGGCCCGCGACGGCATCCCGGCCAGCGCCGGATTCGGCATGGGCCTGCAGCGCCTGGTCCGCTTCCTCACCGGCCTCGACGCCCTGTGGCAGGTCAGCGCCTACCCGAAGCTCCCCGGGGTGGTGGCCCCGTGACCGCCCTCGGCGCCCCCGGCTTCCCCGAGCGGGAGATCCGCGCCCGCGCCCGCAACGGCACCGCCGAGGTCTTCCCCGACCCCGCCACGTACGGCACACGGCTGTACGGACCGGGCCCGGCGGCCGCCGCCGCCGACGGCCTCGACCGGGCGCGCATCGTCCCGCCCGTCTTCATGCCGCAGCGCCTGGAGAAGCTCGTCGACCTCGCCCGCGAGCCGGAGTTCACCGACGTCGACCTCGGCTCCCGCGTCGGCGGCTTCACCGCCCGGCTGCCCCTCTACCTGTCCGCCTTCGGCTCCACCCGCGCCGGCAGCGGCGACCTCGCCGTCCACGCGAGCCGGCAGGCCGCCCGCCTCGGCATCCCCATGGTCATCGGCGAGAACATGATCCCCGTGCACGGCTACCGCCGCGCCGGCGACGCCACCCGCTCGGCCCTCCTCGCCCGCGTCGAGGCCTACCTCGACGCCGCACCCGAGGGCGTCGGCGGCGTCGTCGTCCAGCAGTCCACCGAGGACGCCGACTCCGAGGTCTGGAACCTCCTCTACAGCGACCCCGCCTTCCGGCCCCTCCTGGAGACCGGCCGGCTCGCCTTCGAGCTGAAGACCGGTCAGGGCGCCAAACCCGGCCTCGGCGGCATGACCGTCGTCGACCGCGCCGAGGCCGAGCTGCTCGCCCGCCGCTTCACCGTCAGCGACGTCCTCGACCCCGACGGCGAGCGACGGCTGCGCTGCGCCACTCCCGGCACGTTCACCGACGAGATCCTCCGCCAGCAGCTGCGCTTCATGCGGAACAACTTCCCCAAGGCCCGCACCTGGGTGAAGTTCCACCCGGGCCGCGACATCGCCCACGCCGCCCGCACCGCCTGGTCCGCCGGAGCGGACGCCGTCACCGTCGACGGCGCCGAAGGCGGCACCGGCTGGGCCCCCGGCGTCTTCCTCGACCACGTCGGCCTGCCCCTCGCCGAATGCCTGCGCCGCATCGGCCGCCCCGCCGGCTGCCTGCTCGCCACCGGCGGCATGTGGGAAGGCGGCCGCGCCGTCCGCGCCCTCGCCCTGGGGGCCACCGCCGTCGGCCTCGGCCGCGCGGCCCTCGTGGCCGTCGACGAGGACCCCGAGCACGGCCTGGAGCGCCTCGCCGACAGCATGGCCCTCGAACTGCGGCTGCTCATCAGCGCCCTGGGCAAGTACACCGTCGCCGCCCTGGGTCCCGAGGACCTGTGGTGGCCCGACGGCACCCCCGACCACGCCACCGGCCCCACCGTCCCGACCCAAGCCGACCTTGCCGCCGCCCCGGCGCGCCCGTTTGCCGTCGACCCGGCGCGTCCGGTCGCCGCCGACCCGACGGGAGCGACACCGTGACCAGGCACCGGCGGCGCGGCGGAGACCGTACCGTCCATGCCCGCTTCTCCGTCCGGGAGGCCCCCGGCATCACCGTGACGGTGTCGCACGACGGCACCGCCCCCGGAGCCGCCGACGAGCCCCCGTGGGGGACGGCCGGGGACACCGCCGACGGCACCGGACTGGCCGGCGCGGCCCTGCACACCGCGCAGCGGGCCCTCGCCGAGGCGGGCCGCGCCTACCTCGGGGGCCGGGTCGAGCTGCGTACGCCCCGGCCGGCCGCCCGCGGCACGTGCCGGCCCACGGCCCCCGGCACGCGGCGGCGCGCCGTGCGCCGGGCCGCGGACCGCGCCGTGGCGCTCGCCGTCGCCGCCTGCCTCCGGGGCGACGCCGCCGGCGTCCGGGTCCACGTCCGCCCGTCCTCCTGAAGGGGCGGGCGTTTCGCCCCACGCCGCCGTCCCCGCCGTCCAACCCCTTTGTCCACCCGCCCCTTTGCCGGGGCCGTCGCCCCCGCACCCCCGCCCCACCTCCCGGCCCCCGTCCCTCGACCACAGAAAGCCGACCCCATGGGAACGACCCCCACGACCAGCGCACCGGCAGGCCGAGAGCCCGCCGTCGACTGGCGTCGCGTCAGCAGTCTCGTCATCGGCCAGGCCGCCGTCCAGGCGGGCAGCTTCGCCCTCCTGATCGCCATGAGCTGGACGGCGGTCCAGCTCGGCGGCCGCGAAGCCGTCACGTACGTCACCCTCTCCGCCACCCTGCCGCGCGCCCTGCTGCTCCTCTTCGGCGGAGCGCTCGCCGACGCGCTCGGACCCCGCGCCGTCCTGCTCCGCGCGACCGGCGTCCGGGTCCTCGTCCTCGCCGTCGGCGTCGCGGTGACCGCCACCACCGAGAGCCTGTGGCCGCTGATCGCCGTCGCCCTCGTCGACGGCGTCCTGCTCGGCCTCACGGGCCCCGCCTCCGGGGTCCTGCTGCCCCGCCTCGCCCCGCAGGACCAGCTCGGCCGCGCCAACTCCCTCTTCTCCATGGTGCTGAGGCTCGCCCCCATCGCCGGCTCGCCCCTCGGCGCCTGGCTGGTCGTCGTCGGGGGCCTGCCCGTGGCCATGACGGCCGCCGCCGCCGGCTGCGTCGTCTGGCTGGCCTGTGCCGCCCACGTCACCCACGGCATGTCCCGCCCCGAGCCTGCCCCCCAGGGGCCCTCCCTGCTGCGCCGCTCCGGCGACGGCTTCCGCCTCCTCGCCGCGCACCCGCGACTGCGCTGGATGTTCGTCGCCTGCTTCTGCATGGACCTGGCCTTCCTGTGGCCGGCCGAGGTCGCCCTGCCCCTGCGGGCCGCCGACGAGGGCTGGGGAGTCGGCGCCGTCGCCATGGTCCTGTCCGTCTTCGGCGCCGGCGCGCTGGCGTCCGCCGCCCTGGGCGCGGCGCTCGCCCACCGCATCCCGGCGCACACCAAGCTCGTGGTGACCGGAGTCGGCCTCGCGGCCGGGATGGCCGCCATGGCCCTCGTCCCCTCGCCCCTCGTCCTGGCCGGCACGGCCGGAGCCGTCGGCCTGCTCTCCGGACTCAACGGCCCGGCCCTGGTCACCGCCTACCAACAGGCCGTGCCCGAGGGCCGGATGGGCGCCGCGATGTCCACCTTCGCGCTCTCCGGCATCGGCGCGGCACCCCTGTCCCTGGCCGTGTTCAGCCCCGTCTCGCTCTCCCTCGGGGTGACCGGGACCTGGCTGCTGTGCGCGGGCCTCGCCCTCCTCTCCCCGGTCGCCGCGGCCGTCGCCCTGCGCGGCGGGACGGCCCCCGCCACGCCGCGCGCCGACGTCCGTGCCCGTACCGCACCGGAGCCCACCGCCACTTCCGTGTGAGGCAGACATGATCCCGCTGGTTCCCCCGCCGCCCGCAGTCCTGCCGGCCGGCCCGCTGATCCCGACCGCGCTCCCGCCCCTGACCACGGCCCTGCCCCGGCTGCCCGGGCTCCACCCGGCCCGGCCGCAGCTGTGGCTGGTGGCCACCGAGGCCCACCAGGACACCGTCACCCGCTACGCCCCGCTCGTCCTGGACGCCGGCGAACTGGCCCGGGCCGAGGAGTTCCGCCGCTCCGGCGACCGCGCCACCTACCTGTGCGCGCACGTCGGGCTGCGCCGCCTGCTCGGCGCCCACCTGGGCGTCGCGCCCCGCACCGTGTCGGTGGCCCGGGCGCCGTGCCCCTGCTGCGGCGAGCCGCACGGGCGTCCCGTACTGGCCGACGGGCACCCGCACTTCTCGCTCTCCCACTGCGAGGGGCTGAGCCTGGTCGCCGTCGCCTCCACGCCCGTCGGCGTGGACATCGAACGGGTGCCGGCGGCGCACACCGTCGCGGAGGCATCGGAGGTCCTCCACCCCGCAGAGGCGGCGGAACTCGCCGTCCTCGCCCCCGCCCACCGGCCCGCCGCGTTCGCCCGCGTCTGGACCAGGAAGGAGGCCTATCTGAAGGGGCTCGGCATCGGTCTGGGCGCCGACCCGTCCGCCGAGTACGTGGGCGCGGGACCGGTCCCGTCCGCGCCGCCCGGCTGGCTCCTCGCCGATGTCACCGTCCCGGACGGCCACCGCGCCGCCGTGGCCCTGCGCCGGTGAGGGCCCGCCGACGGACGGTCCCGGCCGAGCGGTCCGGGCCGTGCCCCTCAGGACGCGCCGTCGAGCAGGGGCAGCACGTCCTTGCGGTAGAAGTCGAAGAAACGACGCTGTTCCGGGCCGATCTGACCGATGTGCAGCCGGTCGACGCCGGCGTCCACGAAGCGGCGGAGGTGCCGGACGTGCTCCTCGGGGTCGGGGCCGCACGCCACCCCCGCCGCGACCGTCTCCTCGGTGACCAGCGTGGAGGCCTGCTCGAAGTGGGCGGGGGTCGGCAGGATCTGGTTCAGCTCGCCGGGCAGGTGCTCGGTCGGCCAGATCCGATGGGCCGTCCGCACCGCCTCGGTGCGGGACTCCGCCCAGCACACCTTCGTCGCCGCGTACACCGGACGGGCGGGGTCGCGGACCCGGAACCGCGCGATGAGGTCCGCGTCCGGGGTGGTGGTGACGAGGCCGTCGGCGATCCGCGAGGCGAGGTCGGCGGCCCGTGGGCCGAAGGCGGACACGTCGAGGGGCGGCGGGGTGTCGGGCAGGCTGTAGATCCGGGCGTTCTCGACGGTGTAGTACCTGCCCCGGTGGGTGACCGTCTCGCCGGTGAAGAGGAGCCGGATGACCTCCACCGCCTCCTCCAGCATCTCCAGACGCACCCCGGCGGACGGCCAGGGGTCGCCGAGGACGTGCTCGTTGAGCGCCTCCCCGCTGCCGAGGCCGAGGCGGAAGCGCCCCTCCAGCAACAGCTGGGAGGTGGCCGCGGCCTGCGCGACCAGCGCGGGGTGGAGCCGTACGGTCGGACAGGTCACGGCCGTCTCGACGGGGAGCCGCACGGCCTGGGACAGGGCCCCGATCACGGACCACACGAAGGGGCTCTGGCCCTGCGCCTCGTTCCAGGGGTGGAAGTGGTCCGAGATCCACAGCGACCGGAAGCCCGCGTCCTGCGCCATCCGGGCCTGGGCGACGAGATCGGCGGGCCCGAACTCCTCGCAGGAGAGGAAGTACCCGAACTCGGTCATGACGCCTCCGGTGGCTGCGCGCGTTCACCGGTCTCCGCGGAGACGGCTCGCCGGTGCGGCTGCCCGGGTACCGGAACCGGAAAACACCGGCGGCGAGCCCGGCGCGCGGGGCTCACGCCCCGGACGGCTCCTCGTCCCGGCCGCGGGGCACGTGGATGTCGAGGACGCAGACGTCGTCCCGGTTCCCCGTGCCCGCCCCCGCGAGCGTCCGGGCGACCATGAGGTCACGGCCTCCGCGCACCAGGCGCAGCACCTCGGCCGCGAGGCGGTCGAGACCCACCGAGAGGTCCTCGCCCGGCTCCTCCACGAGACCGTCCGTGTAGAACAGCAGATGGTCCCCGGGCATCAGGTCGACCACGGCCTCCTCGTACCGGGAGCCGTGCAGGGCGCCGAGCAGCGGACCCTCGGGCTGGGGCAGGAAGCGCGCCTCCCCGTCCCGGATCAGCAGCGGCGGCGGATGCCCCGCCCGGACCCAGGTCAACCGGTGGTCCCAGGGCTGGTAGCGGCCCATGACCATGGTCGCGGTGGCGCCCCGCTCGTCGTCCGCCGTGTGGAGGAGGAGGGCGTTGAGCCGGCCGAGGACGTCGGGGAGACCGGAACCCGTGATGCTCATGCCCTTGGCGGTGAACCGCAGTTGCGCCATGGTGCCGACGGCCGCCAGACCGTGACCGGCGACGTCTCCCACGACGAACAGCGCGCTCCGGTCGGGCAGTTCGATCGCCGAGTACCAGTCGCCCCCGACGTTCAGGCCCCGGTCGGCGGGCGCGTAGGCGACGTCGACGCACAGCCCCGCGAGATCCAGCGACTGCTCGGGGATCGGCAGCAGGGTCTCCTGGAGCCGGGCGCCCAGGGCCCGCTCGGCCTTGAGCATGCCGCGCTGGACGAGGTTCTCCCGCTCGCTGTCGCGCAGGGCGAGCTCGGCGTCCCTCTGCGCGCTGAGGTCCTGGAAGAAGCCGTGCACCTCGACGGGCGTGCCGTCCGCGTCCCGCTGCGCCTCCGCCACGATCCGCAGGTGCCGCACGCCGCGCGCGGTGGTGATGCGGAAGGGCTCGTCGATGGCCCGGCCGTCGCGGAGGAGCCGCTGGACGGCGGCGCCGAGCCTCGGCAGGTCCTCGGCCACCAGGTGCTCCGGGAGTTCCTCCAACCGCATGGGCCCCAGAGCGGGGTCGCGGTCGAAGATGACGTACACCTGGTCCGACCAGGTGATCGTGTCCGTCATCAGGTTCCAGCCGGCCCAGCCCAGGTTTCCCAGGCGCTGCATGTCGGCCAGCAGGCGGGCCTCGCGCCCGCTGGTGTCGTGGCGGACCCAGGAGACGACGAGGCGTCCGCCGAGCCGCGAGGCGCGGACCGAGTACACGGACTTCTGGGGGACGCCGGCGGTCACCTCCTCGTACGTGAAGGGATCGCCCTCGTAGACCGACCCCGTGACCAGCGTGTCCAGGTACCCCTCCCACAGGGCGGTGCCCGCCACCGTGGGGTACGTCTCCAGGATCCGCCGGCCCACCAGCTCCTTGCCGCGCCGCCCGGCGACGTCGACCGCCCCGGGCGTCGCCGCCTCGATCAGGTAGTCCTCGACGTCACCGGTCTCCGAGCGCAGCGGGGAGAGCAGGACCACGGGGCCCGGCAGCGCGTCCAGGACCGCCTGGACGGCGGCGACGTCCTCACCGGCGGCGGTGCCCCCGAAGGGACCCCGGTCCTCCCGCAGGGGACCGGCGCAGAGCCTGACGGCCCGTCGCAGCAGCGTCCGGGTCCGGGCGTCGAAGGGCCCCGGAAGGGTGCGGAAGAAGCCGACGACCGTCGTCATCGGCGGGTCTCCCGGGACGGGGAGCCAGGCCCGGGAGGGCCACCGTCCGGGCGGGTCCCCGATCAGGAGGTAGCGGTTGCCGTCCCGTCGTATGTCCTCCAGCCAGACGGCCTCCTGGGTGTCGACGGCCTCCAGCGCGGCGACGCCGCTGAGGGGAGGGATGCGGCTCCACTGGCCGGCGAGTCCGTCGCTCACGCCGGCGCTGCCGACCAGCTCCAGGTTTCCGGCCGCCGCCACGGTGTAGATCATCACCGCGCCCACGTTCTCGGGCTCGCCCAGGGTCGTCAGGAGGAGTTCCGCGACGTCGTCCGGGGTGCGCGCGTGCGCCAGCCCCCGGGCCAGCTGGGCCAGGGCCCGGCCGTGACCGGCGGGCCGGGCTCCGCCGAGTACGTAGCGAGGGGTGCTGAAGAGGGAGGGGTCCTCCTCCCGCGGCGGACCGGACGGCGGCGCCGCGGGCCGTACGGACGCCGGCGCGCCTCCCCGCCCGATGCGGCCGAGGGTGATCCAGCACTCCTCCAGGAGGGTTCTGCGGTGCTGCTCGGCGCGGTCGAGCAGCAGCTGGTACGCGGCCTCCGCCGACATTCCCGCCTGGGCCATGACCACGCCCTTGGCCCGTTCGAGGACGGCCGCCATCGAGGCGCCGCCCTCCAGGTCCACGACCTCGGCGCGCAGCCGCGCCACGACCCTCGCCAACGCGCGCACCTCGGGTGCCGTCCCCTCGCCCGCGTCAGGGGTCGCGAAATCGCCCTCCATATGTTTGAGCATGCCACGCCCCGCCCGGAACGCACCCGGTGTTCGACGGGCGCGGTCCGCCGAGATCGGACGGCCGCGACGCGTCCCGTACGGCCTCCCGTGTGGGATCGTGGAAGGGAGGAACCGATCGGTCCCGCCGCTCAGAGAACCCCCGGCGCCTCCCGCATGGGACGCCTCCGTGGGTCGCGCGCCTGACGGCCCTGGATGCCGCAGCACGCACGGCTTGCACTGTGCTCCGGACAGCCGTGCACCAGCTGCCCTGGGCTCCGCCCCCTCAGAGGGGGAGCCCGATGAAGTCCTACCGTGTACAGATCCAGACGTTCGGTTCCCTCGCCGTCGTGACGCCGGTCGGCGGCGCCGAGGAGGCCACGCCCGAGGAGGGCCGCCGGCTGCTGGCCCGGGAACTGGAGGCGCTGCCGGGCGGCATCGAGTACCTCCTCCTCGGCGTCGACCTCGTGCAGGCGGCGGACGTGGTCGCCCAGGTGCGCCGCTGGGCGCTGGACCGGTCCGTGCGCTTCGCGACCCTCGGAGGCGTCCACGCGCAGCGCTCGCCACCGGTGCCGCTCCTGCTGCCCCCGGCGCTCGACCGGGAGGCGGCCGTGTCCGTGGCCGAGGACCTCCGCCGCACCCTCGTCGGCAGGATGGTGCGCCAGCGTGCGGCGGGTGCCCGCCGGGCTCGGGGCGGCGGGCTCCGGCCTCCCTGACACAGCGACACGACAGGGCGGTTCCGGTTTTGGACGCCGTATGAGGGAAGATGCGGGGCGAGCCTGACGGGCGGAGGTGACGATCGTGGACCAGGACGGGCCGGAGGGCGAGGGACGGCGGGCCGACGCGGGCGCGCGGTTCGGCACCGAGAGGACGAAACGCCTGGCCGACCTCTTCTCCGTCGAGGGCCTTTCCGCAGCCGAGGCCCCGGCCGTCCTCTGCCGGGCCTGTGTGGACCTGCTCGACATCACCGGCGCCTCGATCTCCCTCTACGGCGGCGGCGACACCGGCGCGCTGTGGTGGTCGAGCGACCCGGTGGCCGGACGACTCGCGGAAGCCCAGTACACGCTGGGCGACGGCCCCTGCCAGACCGCGAGCCGGTCGGCGGCCCCCGTGCTCGCGGCCGACCTGACGAAGGGGCCGGACGCCCGTCGGTGGCCCGTCTTCGCCCAGCAGGCCGTCGAACTGGGGGTGCGGGCCGTCTTCTCCCTGCCACTCGGCGCGGGAGGCCTCGCCGTCGGCACCCTCGACCTCTACCGCGACAGGCCCGGCCCGCTCTCCGAGCAGGACCAGACCTTCGCCTTCCCCGTGGCGGAGACCATCACGAGCGCCCTGCTGTCCCTGCACAGCGCGCAGGGCGACCGGACCGCCCCCCCTGCGCCGAACTGGCTGGACGGGGCGGAGAACGACCACGAGGAGGTACACCAGGCCACCGGAATGATCATGGTGCACCTCGGGGTCGACCCCGAGCACGCCCTCGCCCGCCTCCGGGCCCACGCCTTCGCCCATGCCCAGAGCGTCACCGAAGCGGCGCGTGACGTCATCGCCGGAAAGATCAGATTCCATGAGTAGGCCCGTGTTCCGGCCCGAGCAGCGGAGGGGTGATTCGGAATGAATCGCGAACAGCAACTCACCGAGGCGTTCGTGAGCCTCGCCGACACCCTCTCCGAGGACGTCGACCCGCCCACCCTGCTGCACAGGCTCGTCGACCACTGCGTCCGGCTGAGCCCGATGGACGCCGCCGGCGTCATGCTCGCCAACACCCGTGGGCGGCTGCGGCCGGTCGTGGCCACCGACGACCGCGCGGCGGTGACCGAGCTCTTCCAGGCCCAGATCGACGAGGGCCCGTGCGTCGACGCGTACGAGACGGGCCACCCGGTCCACGTGGTCGACTTCGCCGCGTACGAGGAGCGCTGGCCGTCCTTCGTCCCCGTCGCCCGCGCCGCCGGATACGCGAGCGCCCACGCCCTGCCGTTGCAGGTCCGCGGACAGCGCATCGGCGCCCTCAACCTCCTCTCCCACGTCCCCACTTCGTTCTCCCCTTCGGAGACGACGCTCCTGCGCGGGCTCGCCAACGTCGCCTCGGCGGCGGTCGTCACCTGGAACCGCGACCTCGTCCGCCCCACGGACATCGCCACCCGTACCCATGCCGCGCTCTCCGCGAAGGCCCTCCTCGACACCGCGACGGGCATGATCGCCGCCACCGAGGACATCACCCCGCGCGAGGCGGCCCGCTGGCTCCAGGCCTACGCCGCCCAGCACCACCGGCGCCCCACGGACGTCGCCGAGGAGCTCGTACGGCGCCGGATGGAGGTCGCCACGGTCATGAACCCGGAGATCTGACGGGGTAGGGGGGAGCAGGTGGAGGCAGGCGGCGGGGGAGGCGGGGGCGCTTCGCGCCGTCACCCGGAACGACTCAGGGAGCCGTCCCCTCCGAACGCCTTCGGCGAGCCGTCACCCGGAACGTCTTCGGCGAGCCGTCCCCCCGAACGTCTTCAGCGAGCCGTCACCCGGAACGTCTTCAGCGACGGGTCGGCGGCGTCGGACACGAGCACACCGTGCTCGATGCCGCTGCGCAGGTAGTCGACCACCTCGGCGGTGATCAGCTCGCCGGGCGCCACCACCGGCACCCCCGGCGGGTACGGGCTGATCGTCTCCGCCGACACCCGGCCGACCGCGTCCTCCGCCGCCACGTGCTCCGCGGGCCCGAAGAAGGCATCGCGCGGCAGGCACGCCTGCTCCAGCTCCAGGGCCCGGGGCTCCGGAAGCCGTACGGTCGGCCGCGGCTCGATCCTGTCGGCCCCCTCCACCAGCGCGTGCAGCGCCTCCACGAGCCGCCGCTCCGTCGCGTCGTCGTCCGCGTGCGTGATCGACGCGGAGATCCGGCACGTGTCGGAGCCGCCCACGTCGACGTGGCAGTTGTCCCGCAGCCACTCCGCCGCCTGCATCCCGCTGATGCCGAGCCCCCGCACGTCGATGACGACCTTGAGCGGGTCGTAGGCGGCGGCCAGCCCCGCGTCGACGACCTCGGCGCCCATCGGTTCCAGCCCCGGCAGCCCCGCTGCGGCCTCGCGCACCCGCCGGGCCCGCTGCAGCGCACCGTCCAGCAGCTCCTTGCCGTGCTCGACCATCTGCCGCCGCCAGCCGTCGAGCGTCGCGTACACCAGCGTGGAGGCGCTCGTCGTCCCGAGCAGGTCCTCCCGCTGCTTGAGCACCTCGGGCGACACCCGGTCGTGCTGGAGGTGGAAGACGGAGCTCTGTTCGATCGCCCCGCCCATCTTGTGCACGCTGGTGATCACCAGGTCGGCGTCGGCGTCGATGCCCCAGGCCGGCAGCTCGGGGTGGAAGGGCAGGTGCGCGCCCCACGCCTCGTCGACGATCAGCGGCACGCCGGCGGCGTGGCACACGTCGGCCACGCCCCGCACGTCGGCGCACGTGCCCCAGTCGGTGGGGGTGATCAGCAGCATCCCCTTGGCGTCCGGGTGCTCCTCCAGCTTGCGGCGCACGTCGTCGGGCTCGGGCGGATGGGCCATGTGCCGGTCGGCGTCGAACTTCGGATGCACCCAGACGGGCTCGACCCCGTTCACGATGACCGCCGCGATCACGGACTTGTGCGCGTTGCGGGACAGGAGCAGCTTCTCTCCCGGGCCCGCGACGGCGAGCATCGCCGTCTTCACCGACAGCGAGCTCCCGCAGGTCGAGAAGAAGGCCTTCTCCGCGCCCACGGCGTCGGCCATCAGCTCCTGGGCCTGCTCCAGCACGCCCTGGGACAGTCTGCGGTCGTCCAGGCCGTTCAGCATCAGCACGTCCGAGCGGAAGACGTCGGAGCCGACCACGGCGGCCACCCTGGGGTCCGCCCCACGGCCCTGCTTGTGCCCGGGAGGGCCGTAGACGACGTCTCCCCGGCGCCGGAAGTCCTGCAGTGCCTCGAGTACGGGTGCGTGCGAGTGGTCCATGGTTCCTCCGGTTCGGTCCGCCCGCCCTCCGGCGGGGGCACACTGCCGTGGCCTCTGACGCGTCTGCCCGAGGCCCCCTGCCCGAAACGGACACGCACCGGGAGGGGGTGCGGGGTCGACAACCGCCCGGACGGGGGCGGCATGAAGCGGCGCGGACGGGGCACGCGCGCCGTGGGGTTCTCCCCGAAGCCGCCGCTCGCCGGCTCCCCTCCCCGGCTGAGCGGCGGCGGGGACGACGGGGGTGGCGGGGGCGTGGGCGCCGGGGGCGGCGAGGCGACATCGACCGGACGCGGCACCGCCGGGCCGGACGCGGCACCGCCGGGCTGGACGCGACACCACACCGCCGGGCCGGGGGCGCGCAGCCCGGACGGCCCAAGCGCCCGGACTTTTCGTGTGCGCGGGCGGCTCGGGCCTCGGGGTTTCCCCAGACGGGGCTTTCGCTCACGCCGTCCACTCGGGGATCGGGGCCGGGCTTCCCCTCCCGCCGTCCGCTCAGGACTCGGCCGTCCGCTCAGGACTCGGCGGTGCCCTCGGTGAGGCCGGTACGGAGCCGGGCTTCGAGGCGGCCCTCGACGGTGCGCGTCTCGAAGGCGGGCTGCGGCGCCGTGGCGGGGCCGGTCACGTTCCAGCCGTCCGACAGGCGGAAGGTGCTGCCGTGCCAGGGGCAGCGGACGCAGCCGTCGACCACGGTGCCCTCGGCGAGCGGCCCGCCCATGTGGCTGCACCGGGCGGCCAGGACCCGGACCTCGCCGTCCGCGCCCCGTACGATCACGACGGGCACCTCGCCGACGCGGCCCTGCCGGGGCCGGTCCTCGGGCAGGGAGGCCACCTCGCCGAGGTCGTGCCAGCCCGGCTCGACCAGGTCGGCGACCTCCTCGGCGTGGTTCGCGCCGGCGGACTGCCGGTACGCCAGATGGCCGCCGATCGCCCCGCCGGTGCCGATCGCGGCGAGACCGCAGTAGGCCCACGCCTTCCCGCGCCAGTGCCGTCCCCGGCACCGGGCCGAGAAGGAGGCCGTGTAGAGGGCCACGCCGGTGATGTTCGCGGCGGCGTGGACGAGCCCCACCCGCAGCTGCGGGCGGCGCAGCTCCGCCCAGTCGGTCCAGCCCGACACGGCGGACGGCAGCGCCCCCACCAGGCCCACGCCGATGAGGAAGCGCGCCGCCCGGCGTTCCCCGGGGAGGAGGTCGAGCGCGGCCGCCGACAGCCAGGCCCCGATGGGGAGCTGCACCAGGAGTGGATGGACGGGGTGCCCGAGCCAGCGGCCGTGGAGGGCGTCCCGGGCCCGGCCGAGCGGGAGGCCGCGCACGGCGCGCCGCAGGACGTCGGCGACCCGGTCGTACCGGTCGGAGTTCTCGACCCTCTCCATCACCGCCAGGACGCGCCCCGGCCCTTCGGCCGAGGGCAGCGCCGCGCGGGCGAGCGCGAGGGCGCGGCGGGGAAATTCTTGGGTGACCATGGCTGGCGTGTAACCCGTGACGTCGACCGGAAACGGGCCCGCGCGGACGGATCCGGCGGGGGAGCACGCCCGCACGGGCGGGCCGCCACAGGCGGGGGCGCCGGAACCACCGGGGGCGTGCGCTGCGACTGCCGATGACGCCCCTTTGTGCAGATAATGCTCGTGTCGCCCTCCGCCGTGCTCTCACGAAACGGAGCGCCCTGCGGCGAGGAGCGGGATCCGGAGCGGGAGGAGCCATGCTCATCAGGCATCTGGTCGAGGACGGAGTCCTGCACCTGGCACTCCTGCGCGACCTGGACGTCCCCAGCCGTGCCGCGGCGGCCCTACAGATCGAGACGCTCCTCCTGGCGCATCGCCCCCGTCTGGTCAGGATGCAGTTGCCCACCGCCGATCCCTCGCCCGCGTCGCTCAGTGCGCTCGCCCGCGCCCGGCGGATGTGCGAGGGCCTGGGCATCCCCCTGACGGTCGTCGGCCCCGCCCCGGTCGTCGGCCCGTCCGGCGCGGCCTGACGCCCGGGGCCTCCGGCGCGGTGCCGCCGCGGAGGCGGACGGTCCCGCCGACGGCGACCCGGCCGGGGGCCGGGGGCCGGGGTGAGCGTGGAGGGGTCGGACCGGGTGCCGGTGGATTCGAACGAGGGCGTCCGCACGGTCGCTCCGTTGACGACGAGCCCGGCGGGCCGCGCCGTGGCGGTCCCGTCGGCGAAGCGTACGGCGGGCGTCGCCGTGCCGGCGGCGGGGGCGTTCACCGTGAACCGCGCGTAGGCGCCGAGGGCGTCGGTGCCGTTCACGGGGCGGGGGAAGCCCCGTGGAACGGTCCCCGCCACCGGACCGGCCGCTCCGGGGCGCCTGTCGGCGGACGTGCTCGCCCCTCGCCGTCAAGTCCCCCGTGGGGCGCCCCTGTTGCGACAGCGTGTTCCATCGCCGACACGGGGGAGTGATCATTCGCCGTGATCGCCCTCAGGGGTCAGGGGCGACCGCGCGCCGCACCTAGACTCCCCGCACATGTCGCTCTGGCTCCTCAATCACTTCAGCACCTTCAGCCTCGCCGTGGTCACGGTCGGCGGGACCGTCGTCCTCGCCGTCGCCGGCAGCGTGCTGCTCCGCCGCAGGTACCCGTCGCTGGCCCGGGGGGAGCACAACGACATGGTCGGGGTGACGCTGGGGATGTTCGGCGCGATCTACGGGATCATCCTCGCCTTCGTCATCGTGACCCTCTGGACCCAGCTGGACAGCACGCAGACCATCGTCGCCAGCGAGGCCACCGACACCGCGCTCATCGCCCGTGACGCCGCCGCCTTCCCGCCCGCCGTCCGCGCCGACCTCGACGCGGCGCTCAGCGGCTACGTCCACGCGGTCGTCGAGGACCAGTGGCCCCGCATGCGCGCCGGGCAGCCCAGTTACGGGGCCACGGAGACGCACCTCCGGTCCGCCTTCGGCGTCCTCCAGGCGTACGACCCGGCCTCCCCGCGCGAGGAGGTCTTCTACGAGCAGGCCGTCACCCATCTCAACGACGTCGCCGCCCAGCGCCGCGCCCGCCTCAACATGGCCCAGCAGGAACTCCCGCCCCTGCTCCAGGTCCTGGCCTTCGGCGGCGCGATCGTCCTCGTCCCGCTCACCTTCCTCTACGGCATGCGCAAGCTCCGGATCCAGCTCCTCTTCGTCGCCTCCGTCGCCGGCCTCATCGGCTTCAGCCTGCTCCTGGTCTTCGTCCTCGACCGCCCGTTCGCCGGCGACCTGAGCGTGAGCCCCGCTCCGTACCGCGAGGGGGCGCTCGCCCAGTACTGGGACCGGTGAGCGACGAGGCGCGGCGCCGGAGTCAGGAGTGGCTGATGACCACTTTGCCGAAGGCCGTGCCGCCGGCGTAGTGGCGGTAGGCGTCGACGGCCTCGTCGAAGGAGAAGACGCGGTCGACGACCGGCCGCAGGCCGTGTGCCTCGATCAGAGCGTTCATGTCGGTGAACTGGGCCCGGCTGCCGACCGCCACGCTGCGGAGGGTGGCGCCGGAGGCGAAGAGGGCGTGCGGGTCGAGCGGCGGGGCGGTCCTGCCGGTGAAGCCCACGCACGCGATGGTGCCCGCCAGGGCGATGGCGCGGACGGACTCGTGGAGGAGTCCGGCGACGTCGACGACGCGGTCGGCGCCCCGTCCCCCGGTGAGGGAGCGGACCGCGCCGGCCCAGTCGGGGTCGGCCGCGTAGTCGACGACGGCGTCGGCGCCGAGCTCGCGCAGCCGCGCGGCCTTGGCGGTGCCGCCGGTGGTGGCGATCACGCGCGCGCCGAGCGCCTTGGCGAACAGGAGGGCGAAGAGGGAGACGCCGCCGGAGCCCTGCACGACGACGGTGTCGCCGGGGCGGACCCCCGCTCCGTCGCCGGTCAGCGCGTTCCAGGCGGTGACCGCCACGCAGGGCAGGGTGGCGGCCTCCTCGTACGTCAGGTGCGCGGGTACGGTCACGAGCGAGTCCGCGTCGAGCAGGGCGTACTCGGTGAGCATGCCGTCCAGGGAGCCGCCGCGCTGCGCGACGTGCTCGACGGCGAAGGGGCCCTCCTGCCAGGACGGGAAGAGCGTGGCGGCGACGCGGTCCCCGACCCGCACCGAGCCGGTGTCCGGACCGGTCGCGACCACCTCGCCGGCCCCGTCGGAGAGGGGGACGACGTCCGGCTTGACCGGAAGGACGTAGGTCCCGTCGAGCACCATGAGCTCGCGGAAGCTCAGGGACGTCGCGCGCACCGCCACCAGGGCCTGACCGGGGCCGGGCGTGGGGACGTCGTGCTCGCGGACGGTGAGCCCGGAGAGTCCGGCCCCGCTGTGCGACAGGTGGTAGCTCCGCATGGGTCGTGCCCTTCGTGAGGTGGGGGTGGCGTGGGGGAGGGGGGTGGCCGCGGCGGGGGTCGGGCGGCTGACCGCGGCGGGGGCCGGTCGGCCCGGTGCGGGCCTCATGCGGCGTCGGGCTCGGCGGCGAGCGGGATCTCTCCGGCCGACTTGCCGAAGCCGAGCGCCTCGACGATCCGGCCGTCCGTCACGCGCATCACGTTGACGCCCTGCACCCACTGGTCGGCCCCGTCGCCGAAGCGGTAGGTCCACACGATCGTCGCGCGGTCGCCGGCCACGATGACCTCCTGCGGGGTGAACCGCGCGGTGTCGTCGTCGACGAGGGCGGTCCACCACTCCGTACAGGCTTCGCGCCCGGCGACCCGTTCCCCGCGCGGCGCGGGCCGGACGCTCTCCATGACGCAGTCCTCGGCGACCAGATCGGCCAGGAGGCCGGCCTCGCGGTCGGTGAACGCGCGGTTGAAACGGGCGATGACTTCGGCGGTGGTGCGCACGGACATGTCGCCTCCTCGGAAGAGATAGACCGTTCGGTCTATGAGGCATATAGATAGACCGATTGATCTACCGCGTCAAGTGCTGCAGAATCGCCCCATGAGCACTTCCGTGAAGCCGGGCCCCCGCGAGCGACTCCTGCTCGCCGCCCAGGAGTTGACCTACCGTCAGGGCGTCGGCGTCGGGGTGGACGCCCTGCTCAAGGAGGCCGGCGTCGCCCGCCGCTCGCTGTACGAGCACTTCGGCGGCAAGGACGGCCTCATCGCCGAGGTGCTGCGCCGCAGCACCGCCGAGGACGTGGAGCGGTACCGCGCCACCATGGACGCCGCGGGGGAGGACCCCCGGGCCCGCCTCCTCGCGGTCGTCGACCGGCTCGGCCGCATCGCCGCCGACCCGGACTTCCACGGCTGCCGCTACCTCGCCGCCGACCTCGCGCTCACGGACCCGGAACACCCCGGCCACGAGGTCACCAGGGAGTACCGGCGCACCCTCCGGGGGCTGTTCGCGGACGAGTTCACCGCCCTCGGGCACGCGCGCCCCGACTTCGCCGCCGACCAGCTGCTCATCCTCGTCGACGGCCTCCTCGCCGCCGGCGCGACCCGGCCCGCCGCCGAACCCGCCACCGCGGCCCGCGCCCTGGCCGAACACGTCATCGCCGCCGGCCTCGCGTAGGACCCGTCCTGCGGCAGCTCGGGCGGCCTGACCTCGGCGCCCCCGCCGTCCGCCGCGTCAGCGGGTGCGGCCGGGGGCGGCGAGGGCGGCGGTCGTCTCGGCGGGCACGGCGAGACGCAGAACGGCCGGGGCCGCGGCGGCCCGCTGTGCGGCCTGTGCCGCGGCGGCCCGGCCCGTGGGCGCTTAGGCGAAGGCGCGGGCCGCGTCGAAGGACTGCATCCGGTGTGCCGAGACACCGTCCTCGGCGGTGGTGGGAACGGAGCTCCCTGCGGCCTCGGACCGCCGCAGCTCCGGCGAGTCCGGAGCGAGCTCCCGCAGACGGGCGAGGAGCACGGGACCCCGGGCGTGCCGCCCCGGCCGGCCCAGCGCGTCGGTGCGGGCGCGGAGTTCCGCGTACCCGGCGAGCGACCGATGTGGTCAGAGAAGGCTTCCAGGCCTTCCCGGAAGACCCGCTCGGCGGCGTCGTCCGGCCTCGGGACTGGTAGGCCCGCATGTTCAAGAGTCGCGTATTCGCCGTAGCCGTCGGCCGATCATCACCCTGTGTCGGTGCCCTGCGGCATGATGACCGGCGTGAACACCGAGATACTGATAGACGTCTGGCAGCGGCTTCTCGCCGACCCTCGCAAGTCGTGGGTGCTGTTCGAGCATGGCACTTGTGTCGTGCTGACCGCTCCGGAAGGGGAGCTTGCTGAACAGGCAACCGACCTCCTGAAGAAGTTCGGCCCGGCGCATGCCGGATCTTCGGCAGGAGACTTTGGGGTGATCGACCTCAAGGACGTCGAGGGATGGGTCGTCACCGGGCATCACAACGACGTCCTTACCTATGTCGGCCCCGATGAGCCTCAGGATCAGTCGCAGATCGCTGTCGGGCTGTTCGGACGTTCCAAGC
The DNA here is from genome assembly GCF_044544765.1 of Streptomyces sp. NPDC053513. Taxonomy (NCBI): domain Bacteria; kingdom Bacillati; phylum Actinomycetota; class Actinomycetes; order Kitasatosporales; family Streptomycetaceae; genus Streptomyces; species Streptomyces sp. NPDC053513. The sequence continues at coordinate 139,964 of NZ_JBITXP010000008.1, read as the reverse complement.
GCCACCGGGACGGCACCGAGCTTCACGTCGTCCACGTTGAGGACAAACGCGGCTCAGCGGACCCAGCGTAAGTACCGCGCTTCATCGCCGGTGGTCGCCGGGGGCGTATCGGCTCCAGGTCCCTCCGGCTTCGGTGACCAGGCGGGTGGCGGCCTTGTCGTGGTAACCCAGCGCCTTTGCGATGACGGGTGCCGGGGCTTGGAGGACGAGCTGGCGGATCGCGGAAGCCCTGCCTCGCTGCGGTGGGACGCCGATCTTTCGGAGGTGGACCTGGAGGCTCACTGGGTTCATGGGCTGTCCGGGCTGGTGGCCGGGGAAGAGCCACTGTGCGCTCCTGCTGCTGGCGTAGGGCAGGTGTTGCCGGGACTGGATGTAGGCCCGCTTCAGGTCGGCGGCGGGCTCCGGCAGCGGGGACGGAGGGTCTCCCAGCCGGACGGTGACCGTGGTCTCGTCGTCGGTGAGGTCGTCGGTGGTGAGGCGGACGATACGGCTGACGGGTTGCGCGTAGAGGAGAACGAGCGCGGCGGCGACCCGGGCCCGCAGGGGCAAGGAGTCGTCGTTGAGGACCCGGCGGAGCATCGCGAGCCGGCGGTGCTGGTGCAGCGGTTCCGAGTCCTGGGTGATGACCGCCTGCGGCAGTGCGAGGCGGGGCATCCTGTCGGTCTTCATGCACCACCGCAGGAATGACTGCGACGGACGGCGGGTGGCCAGGCCCTGGAGAATTCGGACGACGTTGGGGTTGCGCAGCCAGATGAGTCGGCTCTTGGGCCGGTCCATCTCCAGCAGGATCTTGACCAGCGGCAGCAACTCCGGGGCGACACGGCCAGTGCCGTCGTTGAGGAGACGGGCGAGGGTGTCGGTGAGGGTGCAGTGTTCGCAGAGACGCCCACCGAGTAGGAGTCCCTCGAAACCGCAGCGGTCACAGAAGAAGTCGCGGACGATGCTCGCACAGTCGCGGCAGATCGGGGTGCCATCGGTGTGCCGTCCGGGCAGCAGGCGGTCGGTGTTGCAACGGGAGCAGCGGCCGCGGGTGCGCATCGCGCGGGCGTAGCAAGTTCGGCAGATCGGCCCGTCCGACCACTCGGCGGACTTGGAGGCTCGACGGCCGCAGCGTGCGCAGCCGCGGATCATCCACCGCTCGTACTCTTCGGGTGTCACCTCTCATCCCTCGGGCGTCAGCCGGACGCGTGTGGGTCGGCGGGCGGCCAGGTTGATCGGAGCTTCTTCGCCGGCGGTGCGGCGGGCCGGGAGGTTCTGGGCCGAGGTGCTGATCAGGTCGGTGGGTGTGCAGTCGAGGATGTCGCAGAGAGTAGCCGGCACGGGCAAGGACAGCCGTTCTGGAGTGCCGGAGACCAAGCGGTGGACCTGGGAGGAGGACAGGGTGATGCCGCGTTCGGTCAGGTGCGGCATGAGCTCGGCGACGGTGAACATGCCGCGGGCGGCCATCAGCTCACGCAGGCGCCACCGGTAACTGATCTGGCGTGGCATCAGGAGGTCCTTCCCGGCCGCAGAGCGGCCTCGATGGTGGCGTCCAGGACGCGTCGCAGGGAGCGGGTGCGGAAGTCGGAGGAGACGCAGGTGTAGATCGCGGTGGTGGAGGCGTGGTCGTGGCCGACCTGCTGTTGGACGAACAACCGGTCATGGCCGTCCTCAATCAGATGGGTGATGTAGGACCTGTGTAGCGAGGGGAACTCCAGCGCGGGGTCCAGGCCGACAGCGTCCCGGTAGGCGGCGAAGCGCGAGTCCAGCCGCTGGACCCCGATTCGCGGGCCTCGCTCGGACGGCCAGAGGGCCCGGCTCGGCGAATGCCGCATCCCGGGCCGCACCTCGCTGATCCATTCCTCGGTCGTGCCGGGCGTCCGGTGCCAGACGGTCAGCACGCTGCGGCGCTTCGGCGGCGACTCCTTCTCGGCCTTGCTGTAGCTGACCAGCAGCGTGCCGTACTCACCAGACTCCCTGCCTTCTGGGTTGCGGCCGAAGTCGGTGAGGTCGAGCATCCGGGTCTCGTTGCGTCGCAGGCCGTAGGCGTACGCGGCCTTGAACAAGGTGGCGTCCCGGAAGGCCGGCAGCCAGCCCTTGCGGCCCTTGTCGCGAGCGCGCAGTACTTCCTCGTCGGCGTGGTCGAAGAACGCTTCCAGCTCGGGCCGGGTAAAGGCCCGCCGTTCCGGCCCGCCCTCGGCTTCGTCGGCGTGCGTCGTGGCGTTCCGGTCGTAGACCACCTGGCCTGGGTGGGTACCGAAGTGCCGCAGGCACTGGTCGCTCCAGCCGTAGGCCGGATTCGTCAGGAAGTCGCAGAACCGGCGCACGGAACCCTGGTAGTTGCGCAGGGTGGATCGGACACAGCCGTGCACGGCCCGCAGGGGCCTGCAACAGCGTTCGCTCAGGCCTCGGGCCTGGAGGCGAGGGTGATGAGGGCGGTTGCGATCTGGTCGAGGCGAGCGGGGGCGAGGGCGTAGAGGACGTAGTAGCCCTCGCGCCGGGTGGTGGTGAGTCCTGCCCGGGTGAGCTGATGGAGGTGGCGGGAGGTCACGGAGGGAGACAGGCCCAGGAGGGCGGCGAGTTCCTGTGTGGTGCGGCTCTGGGCGGCGAGGTGGGTGACGATCTGCAGGCGTGGGGCGGCGGCCAGGGCCCGGAGCACGGTGAGGGTGTCTTCCTGACTGGTGGGGCGGGCGGTCGAGGCGGGCGCGAGGGGCAGAGCGGGGTAGGTGATCCGCATGGGCCAGGGGGCGTCGCAGGTGACGCGGACGTGGGGCCAGACGTAGTGGCTGGCGGTGAACGTCACGGGGTGTTCATGGGTGACGGTGATGTCGTGGTCGTGCGGACGGTCGAGCCGCAGGGTCCGCCGGCCGGGGTCCACACGGATCTGGGGAGCAAGGGTGCGGAGCATCGGGAACAGGCCCTGGTGGGCGATCCGGGCGCCTGAGCGGGCGATCGACTCGTACAAGGAGGGCTCGATGCGCTCCCACTCCTGGGCGAAGCCGGCGTCCCAGTAGTCCTCGAGCACGGTGAGCGCGCCGTCGAGGACGGGGCGGGGGTCGGTGAGGATGTCCTCCAGCCGTGCCGCCCGGCCGGGGTCGCTGTCCCGGTACTCGGTGAGTACCGCGTCGCGGGTGGCGGGGTCGTCGACGAGGTCGTCTCCGGTGTGACGGGTGGTGTCGACGAGCGTTCTGGCGAGTTCGGCGGCCAGCAGAGCGGGCGGCAGGTCCCGTACGGCCGCGAGCTGGTCCGCGAAGTCGGCGTCGTGATCACCGGTGCGGCTTTCGAAGAGGGCGGGGATGTGGTCGGCCACGACGAAGTCGTGCTCGCGCATGCGCCGGCGCAGGGCGGCGGGCAGGCGGCGGCACCGCCGGACCCAGGGGACTTGCAGGGCGTGGTGGCCGGGGTCGGTGAGGACGTGCCAGGAGTGGACGGCTTCGAGTAGGGGTGAGACGGAGAAGGCGATGTCCTCCTCGGCCGTCTCGGCGAAGCGCAGGGTGATCACGATTGCAGGATTCCACAATCAGTTGATCGGAACCCGCTGCTTCGATCAGGCTCAGGAGCAGACCGCGCGCCGTCCGGCCGCAGGTCGACTCCCGTCCGTTTCGAGCCGAAGGCTGCAGGTGCCCCTCCATGAGTACGCCCGAAGTGCCCTGGCAAGCCGTGCTGGACGCGGATGGCTGCCCGTACACCGTCCACCGGCATTCCGCCGCGCACAGTGTCGCCGAGCGCCAGGCCTTGCCTTTCCCCTGGTCGCAGGCGGTGAAGACGCTCGCCTTCACCACTCCGGGCGTCCCGCTGTTGCTCGTGGCGCTGCGGGCGGAGGATCGGGTGGACTTCGCCCGTCTGGCGGCCGTCCTGGGCACCAGCCGTTCCCGGTTGCGCACGGCGGACGTCGGCCTGCTCGCCGCGGAGGGCCTGGTGCCCGGGGGCGTGCCGCCGGTCAGCCACCGGCCCGGGGTGCCGTGCCTGATCGATGCCGCGGTCGCCGAACCGGACCGGCCCGTCTACTGCGGCGCCGGATCAGCCGACCGCACCCTCCAGATCGACTCCGCCGTCCTGGCCCGCCTCCCCCGCGCCCGGGTGGCCGCCCTCTCCCGGTAGCCATCCCGCCTGCGCGCCGGGCCCGCCCCCTCGTCACAGCTCGCACCACGCGCAGCCCTTCACCGGCTGCGCGGCACAGATCAGGAAGTCCCGGCCCATGGTGAGTACCGAAAGCCTTCTGGCGTTCGCCGCGATGTCCTTCGTCGTGATCGCGATTCCCGGCCCGAGCGTCCTGTTCGTCGTCGGCCGCGCCCTCGCCCACGGCCGCCGCACCGCGCTCGCCACCGTCCTGGGCAACCTCCTGGGCGGCTACGTCCTCGTCCTCACCGTCGCCCTCGGCGTCGGCGCCCTTGTCCAGAGCTCGACCGCCGTGTTCACCGCCGTGAAGCTGGCCGGCGCCGTCTACCTCGTCCACCTCGGCGTCCAGGCGTACCGCCACCGTGGCCGGCTGCGCGCCGACCTGACGACCGGGGAGGAGGAACAGCGCGGTGATCTGCGCACCGTCCTGGACGGCCTGCTGGTGGGCGCCACGAACCCCAAGGGCCTGGTCTTCTTCGCCGCGGTCCTGCCGCAGTTCGTGAACCACGACGCGGGGAACATCCCGCTGCAGATGATGGTCCTTGGCCTGATCCCGGCCGGGATCGGCCTGGTCTGCGACACCGTCTGGGGCCTGGGCGCCTCGGCGGCCCGAACCTGGTTCACCGGCTCCGACCGGCGTTTGTCGATGATCGGCGGCGCGGGCGGCATCGCGCTGATCGGCCTCGGGCTCACCGTCGCCACCACCCGCCACTGACCCCTTCCGCACCGGCTCCGCCAGGTGCTCGGTGACGGGCATGTCCAGCCTCAGGGCCGCCAGGACGTCCTCCTCGACCGCGTCCCGGTCGGGCCCGTCCAGCAGGCGGGCCCGCGGGTCGGACCAGCGGTGCGACGGTGCGGCGAAGACGTCACGGCTGTTCAGGACCCGGTGCAGCGGCTCCAGCACGCACACCACGTACGCGTCCCGGTCCACCGCACGTACCGAACCGTACACATCTGGAGCGCGAACCCGAGCCGGTGATGTTCCGTCCGCCGCAGCGCGATCAGGTCCCGGTCCACGTCATCCGGAAGGAAGAACCGCTCCAGCTCGGTCCCCGTCGGCTCCTCGGCGAACGTCCCGTACGCCTCGGCCTGCCCATCACTCGGAAATTCCACCGGCACGAGCCGGACCGTAGCCAGCCCCCGGCCAGGGGCGGAGGCGTATCACCGAACCCCAGCGGCGAAGTGGATCACTGTGCTGGACGACCATGATCGTTCTCACCGATAACCGCTGTACCGATGTTCCCCGAGGCCGTCGTCGTGGTCGTGGTCATGGTCGTCGTCGTCCGCGGCCATGTGGGCGTGGGCGAGAGCGAGGAGGAGCCCGGTGTCGGGCCCGTCCGCGTCGAGCGCGCCCCGCGCGGCGGCCCGTGCCTCGGCCGGCCGGCCGAGGGCGACGAGCGCGTCGCCCCGTTCCCGCACGTCGTCACGCATGTGGTCGTTGTTGCCGTTCAAGAGCCCCCACCCTCGGTGCGGCAGACCGGACGAGCGCGGCCGCGAGCGCCGCCATCCCCTGTACCGGAATTCTGGGCAACCAGAAAGCTGCCCCTCTGACCTCCTCTTTTACTGCACAAAGACCTGTAATCGGACGTACTTCGGGTGCCTGTGCCGTGGGAGCTCCGTCATGGCGGGTGGTGGGCAGAGGCACAGGCGGAGGTCTCGTCACGCATCGACCGACGATCGGATGACCCGAAGAACCCGGCCTATGCCTCGTGTACCCGGGTCAGCAGTTCCATCAGGCGTCGGGCCTCCGTCGCGCTGAGCGGTGCCAGCAATGCGGAGTTGGCCCGTTCGGCCAGCTCCGCGCACCGCTCCAGGGTTCGTACGCCCTCCGGGGTCACCGTCACCGCGTTCTTGCGGCGGTCCTGCGGATCGGGCTGTCGTCGCGCGAGCCCGGCCTCCTCCAGGTGGTTGAGCAGGAGGACCACGTCCTTCGCGTCGAAGCCCAGCCTGCGCACCAGGTCCGCCTGGGCGACCGGGCCGTACGCGGCCACCGCCGCCAGCACCGCGTGCTGTGGGAGCTTCAGCCCCTCCTCGGCGATCGCCTCGGCGACCAGGCTCCGGCCGCGCGCCGCCACGCGGCCGAGCAGCCAGCTCGGCAGGGACTGGATGTGCGCCAGGGCGTGCTGCGGGTCTTCCGTGGGGGTCATGGGGCCAGGCTATCCCGAATTCATTGGACATCCCAACGTTCTCTCCCCTACGGTGAGATTCATTGGGGATCCCAACGATTCCGGGATCCCCCGTCCTCGTCGGAACTCCCTGCCCTGTCGCACCTGGAGGTGTCCATGCGTCGTGTCCGGTACGAGACGACCGGCGGCCCTGAAGTCCTCTTCGTCGAGGAGGCCCCCGTCCCGGCTCCCGGCCCCGGTGAGCTCCTGGTCCGCAACGAAGCGATCGGCGTCACCCTGCCCGCCGTACGGAAGGTGCGCGAGGGCGCCGAACCCGGCCCGCTCGGCGGGGAGGTGGCCGGCGTCGTCGCCGGCGTCGGGGAAGGCGTCACGGGCTTCTCCGTGGGCGACCGCGTCACCGGCCTCTGCTTCGCCCACGCCTACGCCGAACTGTCCGTCGTCCACCAGGCGATGGCCTCCCGCGTCCCCGACCGGGCGACGGCCGTCGACGCCGTGGCCCTGGTCCGCAGCGGACTGGTGGCGCGCGGCGCCTACGAGGCCGGCCGCCCCCGCCCCGGCGACGCCGTCATGGTCACCGCGGCGGCCAGCGCGGTCGGCACCCTCGCCCTGCAGTACGCCAGGGCGGGCGGGGCCTCCCGCGTGGTGGCGGCCGTCGGCAGCGCGGAGAAGGCGGAGTTCGTGCGCTCCCTCGGCGCCGACGAGGTCGTGCTCTACGGGGACGAGTCCTGGGGCGATCCGGTCGACGTCGTCGTCGACGGGGTCGGCGGAGAACTCCTCGGCCCCGCGGTGCGGGCCCTCGCGCCCGGCGGCCGTCTGGTCGCCTTCAGCTCGGGCGGCGGCACGATCGACGCGTACGAGCTGCTGGTCCGGGGCGCCTCGGTCATCGGTTTCCAGATGGCGGCCATCGCCCGGGGCGAGCCCGAGGTGTACGCGCGCCGGCTCGACGAGCTGTGGGAACTCCACCGCGACCGCACGCTCCGCACCCGCGTCGCCGCCGAGATACCGCTCGCCGAAGCGGCGCGCGCCCATGAACTCGTCGAGTCCCGGCGCAATCTCGGCAAGGTCGTCCTCGTTCCCTGAGTCCGGGCGCGGGAGGGGGAGGGAGCTCAGTGGGCGTAGCGGCCCGTGTCGATCTCCCAGCGGTGGTAGCCGGCTATCCAGGCGGCGAGCCCGTCCACGTACCGACGGGCCGCCTCCCGAGCGGCCGGGGAGAGGCCCAGGAGGTCGCATATCTCGGGGACTTCGGACGACAGCTCCACGAAGCGGTCGACCATCCTCTGCGCCTCGCGCATCACTTCGACGGCGGCCTCGTCGGGGGTGCTGTCGAGCTCCTCGCGGACGATCATCACGATGTTCGCGACGTCGCCACGGGCGAGCTCCTGCGCGTACGAGTGCACGTCGTTGGTGAACGACGGTATGTCCGCCGCCAGTTGACGCATCCGCCGGAAGGCCGGGTGGTGCAGCGCTTCCTGCGGCAGCTCGAACCGGTTGAGCCGCTCGACCATGTCGAAGAGGGTCTCCATGGCGGCCGTGCCCCGGCGGAGCGCCAGATAGCTCTCCCGGTCGGGGAGGCGCCCGGTGAGCCTGCCGGCGGCCTCGGCGGGGTGGCAGGCGAAGTACCACTCCCAGTTGTAGGCGGACCGGGCGAGCCACCGGCGCGACATGCCGCGGACACTGCGCTCCCAGAGGTCGGCGAAGGCCTGCTCGACGGCGGTGCGGGCGCCGGGCTCGGGGCCGTTCCCGTGCAGAAGGCCCGTCAGACGGGTGCACATCTCGGCCACTCGGGCCGGGGACCGGCCGAGGTCCGAGTCGAACCGGTCGTCGAAGAGGAAGTAGAAGCCGAGCAGGTCCGCGGCGAGGACCAGATCGTCGGCGGCGGAGTCAGGGCTGGTGAACGCGGCGAGTCGGGGCACGTCCCACTTCTCGTACGCCGGCAGGGTGATGGTGACGGCGAGGCCTTCGTGATGGAGGAGCCAGTCCCGGTGGCGCTGCGCCACGGACGCCTGGTTCGGGTTGCTGCGAGGTGGAAACGGCAGGTCGAGCATGGTGGCGTTGGACACTGGCACCCCCAGGTTCTGATCCCGGGTCATCCCGTGACGCCCCCGGCGCGATCGAAGATTACTTGAACTGATCATCAACTGCCAGGAGTGGCAAGCAGATCGCTTTCAAGCCAGTGGAAGTACGGCGTCCGGATCGGCCGGAGGGGAGGTCTTCGGCCGGGGCGGAAGGTCTTCGGTCGGTCGGGGGGCTTCGGGGAGGTGGGGGGTCTCTGGCGGGTCGGGCGGTCTTCGGGGAAGTGGGGGGTCTTCGGCAGGTCGGGCGGTCTTCGGGCAGGCGGGGGTCTCCGGCCGGTCGGGCGGTCTTCGGCCGCGCGGGAGGTCTCTCGCCCCGGCCGCGGCCGTCGGTGTCCTTGGGGCGTGGGCCGTGCCCGCGGGCCGTGGGCCATGGGTCGTGCCCGTGGGTCGTGGGTCGCAGGCCGTGGATCGTGGGTCGTGGGGCGTGATGACGGGCGAGGGGGGCGGCATGTCGGTCATGCGTTCCCCCGTTCGTTGCGACGGGTGGTTCGCCCCCCGTGCGCGCCACCCGTGGACGGGGGAGCGCGTTGGGGTTGCCGTGACGCCCGGTGCAGTGACGGTTCTGCATCCGGGACCTGCGGGTTCTGTATCGACTCCCGATCACGGCGGGTCGATGGCGAGAGTGAAGATCTGGATGGTGCGCGGTGCCGGAGATGTGGAATCGGGACGAGGGACACGACACCCGGTTCGTGGACCGCTTCCGGGACGGTCACGCCCTGGTCGGACGGGACGGGGAACTCGCCGCGCTCCGGGCGGCCGTGTCCGGGCACCGGCTGGTCACCGTGACCGGAGCGGCCGGGACGGGCAAGAGCCGGCTGGCCCTGGCCGCCCTCACACCGCCCTCCGACGGCCCCGCGCGGACGGTGGTGCGGGTGCGCTGGCACGACGGGATCCCCGTCGGACGCCGGGCACTGACCGCGCGGGTCGCACGCGCCCTGAGCGGCGCGGGCCTGCCCTGGGGCGTCGCCGGGGCCCCCGGCGGCCCCGGACTGTCCTGGGACCCGGCACCCGTGGAGCTCGCCGCGCCCCCTCGCCCCGCCCCGGCGGGCGAGGTGCTCCTCCTCCTGGACGACGTCGACCCCGTCCACACCGAATGCATCGGCCTGGTCCAGACGCTGCTGATGGCCCGGCCGACGGTACGCGTCCTGGTGACCGCGCGGCGACCGCTCGGCCTCGGGGACGAACGGGTGATCCGACTGGCGCCCCTGCCCGTGGAGGCGGCACCGGGCCGGCCGGGCGCGTCCCCCGCCGCGGAGCTCCTCGTCTCCCGAGCTCGGGAGCGCGGATGGACCGAGGAACCCGATCCGACGGCCGTGGCCCGAGTCTGCCGACTGCTCGAAGGCGTCCCCCTGGCACTCGAACTCGCCGCGGGCCGGCTGGGGGAGTGGACGATGGAGGAGCTGGCCGCCCATCTCGAAACCGGCCAGTGCCGGCTGTCCGACCCGGAGCCGCTCCTGCTGCGGCACCGCACGCTGCGCACCTCCATCGGGGCCGTCCACGCCCTCTGCGAACCGGCCCAGCGCACGGTCTGGCGCCGGCTCAGCGTCTTCACCGGACCCTTCACGGAGGCGGCGGCGGTGTTCGTGTGCCTCGGCTCCGACCTTGCACCGCACGAGGTGCCCCCCGCCCTGGCGGTGCTGAGCGCCACCGGCGTGCTCCAGACGCTCGGGGAGGCGGGCGCGGTGCGCCCGCCCCGCTACCGCATGGCCCGGGCCGCACGCGACTTCGGTGCGGAACGGCTCGCGGCGGCGGGCGAGTGGACGATGACGCGGGACCGGCACGCCGTCCACTTCCGCGGTGTGGCGGCCGTCGCCGAGACCCTGTGGAACACCGGACTGCAGCGGCAGGCGTTCCAGGCCGTCCAGGACGAGCGCGACGACCTGATGGCCCTCGTGCACCGCGCCGGCGACGGGGCCGGCGACGCCGAGACGGCCCTGGAGACCATGCTGCACCTGTGGTTCTGGTGGGCGGTCCAGGACCACGCCCGGGAAGGCAGCGGCCTCCTGCACGGACTGCTGCCCCGGCTGCCCGCCGACAGCCCCCTCGTGGCACGGGGCCGATGGCTCGCGGCCTGGCTCAGCGCGGCGTGGGACCCGCGCACGGCGCACCACCTGCTCTCCCTCGCCTGGCCCGCGGCCGTGCTCGCCGGCGACGACGCCCTCCTCGGCCGCATCGCCCATGTGCACGGAACCCTGGCGTGGCAGCGACAGGACCCCGTATCGGCCGCCCAGTACTACCGGCAGGCGGCGGACACCACGCCCAGCGGCGCCCCCTGGGGGCCTTCCCCGGCCGTGAGCCTCGCCGCCCTCGCCGTGGTCCAGGCCCACCACGCCCCCGCGGCGGCGGCCCGCACCGCCCGCCGGGCACTCGCGCAGCCCGACTGCGCCGACGACGCCTGGGCCACGGCGCTGGCCCACTACGCCCGCGCCTTCGCCGACCACCGCTCCGGACACACCGGCCGCGCCCGGCACCGGGCCGGCCGCGCCCTGGCGGACCTCGAAGCCCGGCTCGACGCCCCGCAGGCCCGCCGCGCCCTGCGGCTCCTCCTCGCCACCCTCGATCTCGCCGCGACGACGGCCGGCGCCCCGACACCGCGGCCCCGCCCGCACGTCCCCGTACCGCGCGACGGAGCCCAGACCCCGTCGGCGACGGCGAGCCTGGCCCCGCGGTGACCTCCCGCCGCCGGTCCCGGACCGCCGCGAAGGCGAGGAGCGTCGCGGAGGCGAGGACCGCCGGGGAGTCCCTCCCCACGGCGAGCCTCGCCCCGCGAGCCCGGTGGAGGCGAGGCCTCGCCCCGTATCGGCCCGGCCGGGACACGGCCTCGCCCCGCGAGTTCCGGCCGGGACGGGGCCTCGTCCCGTGTCGGCCCGGCCGGGACGCGGCGTACGCCTCGATGGCGTCGCGCCGGTACGAGGCGAGCCCCGGAGCGATCGCCTCGTACGCGGCGCCCCGGAGCGTCGCCGTCACCGGCACCACTGCCGTCACCGTCACCGTCCCGCCCCCGCGACGAGTTCCTCCGCCACGCGCGTGCGGGCGTACAGCACGGACCGGCCCGCCCGGTGGGCCGAGACGAGACCGGCCGCGCGCAGGGCGCCGAGGTGCTGCGACACCCCGCCGGGGGTCAGACCCGTGCGTCCGGCCAGATCGGTCGTCGAGGCCGGCGCGGTGAGCTCCGCGAGCAGCTGCGCGCGCGACCGGCCGAGGACCCCGGACAGCGCCCGGGAGGCCGACTCCGGCGGGGCCTCCCACAGGGTGCCGATGCCGCGCGGGGGATAGCGCAGGGCCGGCTGGTAGACGGGGTCCGTCGTCGAGAACACCCGGGGCCACACGAACGCCGAGGGCACGAGCAGCAGTCCGCGCCCGTCCAGCCTGCGCACGCCGTGCACGAAGCGGTGCTCGACGCTCAACGTGCCCGAATTCCAGGCGAGTCGGGGTTCGAGGTCCTCGAAGAGGCTCCGCGTCCCGCCCTCCGCGAAGCGCCGGGCCCGATACTGGATGTCGGCCTCCAGGTGCGTCTGGACACGGGGCCAGTACGGCGCCATCGCGAGCTCCCAGAAGGCCGCGATGACGTCCGCGAGCCGCCCGAGTCCGCGCTCCGGATCGGCCCGCAGCGCCTCGACCCCGGGCTGCGCCTCGCGTGCGGAGGCCCGGAGCCGTTCGTGCGGGGTGGCGCGCAGGGCCGCCAGCTCCACGGAGAGCGACGGGCCGGACGTGCTGGGCGGCGGACAGAGGAAGCCGGGGACGGACGGCGCGGGCACCGGCACCAGCGAGGTCAGCGGCGTCAGATCGAGCCGCGCGGCCGCGATCCGGGCGCGTACCTGCGCGGCCCACCGCCGGTGCAGCGCCTGCTCGTCGGCCCCCATCAGCACCCGGGCCCCGGCCACGGCCTCCCAGAGCGGTGAGATGGCGAAGCGGGTGCGCGCGACGTCCTCGGCGGAGAACTCGATCTCCAGCACCGTGGTCCCTGCCCTTCCCGGCCTGCCGCCGTTCCCAGGATTCACGTGAGGCTAAAACATTGGCTCCGGTCTGTGAGGACCGGCCACCGTACCGGACATGCCCACCTTCCTCCCCGCCTCCCGGCGCGTGCGGTTCTCCCGGCGCGCACGGCTTCCCCACGGCGCCCCGTCCCCCTGGCGCGCCGAGGACTTCCGCGTCCTGTTCTCCGCGTCCGTCCTGAGCACCCTCGGGACGAACGTCTCCTACCTCGCCGTCCCGATGGTCGCCGTCCTCGCCCTCGACGCCGGTCCCGGCCGGGTCGGCCTGCTCGCCTCCCTGAGCACGGCGGCGTTCCTGCTCATCGGCCTCCCCGCGGGCGCGTGGGTCGACCGGATGCGCCACCGCACCGTCCTGATCGTGGCGGACCTGCTGCGCGCGGCGCTGCTCGCGTGGATCCCGGTGGCCTGGTGGCTCGGCGTCCTGACCTTCGACGGCCTGTGCGTGGTGGTGTTCCTGAGCGGGGTCGCCACGGTCCTCTTCGACGTCGCCTCGCAGAGCGTCCTGCCCCGGCTCGTCGAGCCCGCCGTCCTGATCCCGGCGAACTCGGCCCTGGTGAGCCTGACGGCCGCGGGCAACGTGGCCGGCCGGGGCGCGGGCGGCGCGCTGGTGCAGCTCCTGGGGGCACCGCTCGCGGTGGTCTGCGCCGCGGCCGGCCACCTCGGGTCGGGGCTCCGCCTGCTGCGGATGGCACGCGACGACGCGCACGGGGCCGCCCCGGAGCCCGTGGCGACGCCCCCCGAGGCCGCCGAGACTCCTGACGGGACCGGCCTCGCGGCCCCCGGGACCGCCGCCGGGACCGCTCCCGAGGGCCCCGCGTCCCCCACCGGGGTCGCCCACAGTCGCTTGTCCGGTCGTGCGCCCGGTCTGCGGGCGCAGATCGCCGAGGGACTGCGGCACGTCCTGGGCCACGCGGAGCTGCGCGCCCTCGCGCTCACCGGTGCGGTCGGCAACCTCGGCACGGTCATGGTGAACACGATGCTCCCCGTGGTGTTCCCCCGTGAACTCGGCCTGTCGGCGGGCGCGCTCGGTCTGTTCTGGGCGGCCGGCGGCATCGGGCTCTTCCTCGGGGCCCGCTGCGCCCGTCCCCTCGCCGACCGGTTCGGCCACGGCCGGGGGCTGGTCGTGGTCGACCTGTGCCTGTCCCCGGCGGGCCTCCTGGTGCCCCTGATGGACCGGGGCGCCTGGCTCTGGGCGGCGGGCGCCGGATGGGTCGCGTTCGCCATGAGGACGGGGGCGGCCAACGTCCTGGGCGTGAGCCTCCGGCAGCGTCTGACCCCGGGCGATCTGCTCGGCCGCATGAACGCCACCTTCCGGTTCCTTCTCACCGGCTCGATGGCCGTCGCCGGCGCGCTCGCCGGTGCCATCGGCGCGCACTGCTCGCCCCGCACGGCCCTCTGGGCCGGCGGAGCCCTCCTCGGCCTGAGCTTCCTGCCGGTACTCTTCTCCCCGCTGCGCCGGCGCCGTGAGCTCCCGACCGGCGAAGCACCCTGCGGGAGCGCCGCGCTCGCGCCCCGGGAAAACGACGCCCCGAAAAAATAATTCGGCGGCCGATGTCGAGAACCCGCGCCCTGCTCCGTCCCCGGTGTGAGAGCGACCAGAATGGGCCGCACCAGCACCGAGGAGAACACCATGGCCAAGTACCTGCTGCTGAAGCACTACCGCGGCGCCCCGGCGGCGGTGAACGACGTCTGCATGGACCAGTGGACGCCGGAGGAGATCTCGGCGCACATGCAGTACATGCACGACTTCGCGGCCCGTCTGGAGAAGACCGGCGAGTTCGTCGACGGTCAGGCGCTCGCTCCCGAGGGAACGTGGGTCCGCTACGACGGCGAGGGCCGTCCGCCCGTCACCGACGGCCCGTTCGCCGAGACGAAGGACCTCATCGCCGGCTGGATGGTGATCGACGTCGACAGCTACGAGCGCGCCGTCGAGCTCGCCGGGGAGCTCTCCGCCGCCCCCGGGGCCGGCGGGAAGCCGATCCACGAGTGGCTCGAACTGCGCCCGTTCATGGCCGCTCCGCCCACCATCACGGAGTGACCCCCACCATGGACGAGGCACTGCTCCGAAGCCTCATCCCGGGTGTCCTCGCCGTCCTCGTCCGCCGCGGAGCCGACTTCGCGGCGGCCGAGGACGCCGTGCAGGACGCCCTGGTCGAGGCGGTCCGCGTCTGGCCGGCCGACCCTTCCCCAAGCTCTCGGCTGCGCTCGAGCAGGGGAGACCCCATTCGCGATCCCAAGGGATGGCTGGTCACCGTGGCCTGGCGCAAGTTCCTGGACGCCACCCGGGCGGACACCGCCCGGCGACGGCGCGAGGACCTCGTCGACGAGGAACCCGCGCCCGGCCCCGTGCCCGCGGTGGACGACACGCTCCAGCTCTACTTCCTCTGCGCCCACCCCTCCCTGACGCCGTCGTCCGCGGTCGCGCTCACGCTGCGCGCCGTCGGCGGGCTGACCACCCGCCAGATCGCCGAGGCCTACCTGGTGCCCGAGGCGACCATGGCGCAGCGCATCAGCCGGGCCAAGCGCACGGTCTCGGGTCTCGGGCCCTCCTCCGCCCGCACGGCGGGGGGAGCCCGGGGGAGGTTCGACCGGCCGGGTGACGTCGCCACCGTGCTGCGCGTCCTCTACCTGGTCTTCAACGAGGGGTACTCCGGCGACCTCGACCTCGCCGCCGAGGCCATCCGGCTCACCCGGCAGCTCGCGGCCGCGATCGACCATCCGGAGGTGGCGGGGCTCCTCGCCCTGATGCTGCTCCACCACGCCCGGCGCGCCGCCCGGATCGCGCCCGACGGCAGTCTGGTGCCGCTCGCCGAGCAGGACCGCGGCCGGTGGGACACCGCGGCGATCGCCGAGGGCGTCGAGATCCTGCAGGCGGCCCTCGCCCGCGACCGTCTCGGCGAGTTCCAGGCGCAGGCCGCCGTCGCGGCGCTCCACGCCGACGCCCCCACGGCCGAGGAGACCGACTGGGTGCAGATCGTCGAGTGGTACGACGAGCTCGTGCGCCTGACCGACAGCCCGGTCGTCCGGCTCAACCGGGCGGTCGCCGTCGGCGAGGCCGACGGGCCGCGCGCAGGTCTGGCGGCCCTCGCGGAGCTGGACGGCTCCCTGCCCCGGTACGCGGCGGTGGCGGCGTACCTCCACGAACGCGCCGGCGACCTCACGACGGCCGCGCGTCTGTACGCCGAGGCGGCGAGGAAGGCGACCGACGTCCTGGAGCGCGACCACCTGACCCGCAGGGCCGCACGCCTCAACACCCGCCTCCACGGCCGCCCCGACGCGGACCGGCCCCGCTGACGGCCCCCTCCCCGGCGGTCCACGCGGACGGACCCCCTCCCCACCGGTCGCCGCGGACGGGACGCCTTCCTCCCTCCCGTCCCCGTCGACCGGACTCCTTCTTCCCTGCCGGCCCCGCCTCGCTCGGTTCTCCGGTGAACGTGCCCATTTCACGGAGGAGTTCGCGGTGCGGGGTGCACGACGTGGAGGCGATGCGGAGGGCCTATTGAGAAACCTTGTTGAATAACCCCGTACCCTAGGTTCGCACTTGATTTGCTCCTGCCAATCCGCACAGGGTTCTCTCGAACGTTTGACGCCCCACACGTCAACACGAGGAGAGAACCTCTTTCATGGCAACTCACAAGCGATCCCACGGCCTTCGCCACGCGGCCATAGCCACAGGTGTGGCCGCCGCGGCCACCACGGCGCTGCTCGCCGGCAACCTCGCCGGCGCGGCCGCCCCGGCCGAGGGGACCGTCCACGGGCTCGACGCCCCCGGCGCCGTCGACGGCAGCTTCGTCGTCATCCTCGACGCATCCGCGAACAAGGCGGAGCTCGCGAAGAAGTACGGCGGCACCCTCCGGCGCTCCTACGGCTCCAAGGTCAACGGCTTCTCGGCCTCGGACCTGACCGTCCAGGAGGCCAAGCGGCTCGCCGCCGACCCCGCCGTCGACATGGTCGTGCAGAACAAGCGTTTCTCCATCAAGGAGACGCAGGAGAAGCCCCCGTCCTGGGGCCTGGACCGGATCGACCAGGCCGAGACGGCCGGCGACGAGAAGTACACCTACCCCGACGGCGGAGGGGAGGGCGTCACCGCGTACGTCATCGACACCGGCGTCCGGATCACCCACCAGGACTTCGGCGGCCGGGCCACCCACGGCTTCGACGCCGTGGACAACGACGACACGGCCGACGACGGCAACGGCCACGGCACCCACGTCGCGGGCACCATCGCCGGCACCGCCCACGGCGTCGCCAAGAAGGCCAAGATCGTCGCCGTACGGGTGCTCGACGACAACGGCTCCGGCACCACCGAGCAGGTCGTCGCCGGCATCGACTGGGTGACGAAGAACCACTCCGGGCCCTCCGTCGCCAACATGAGCCTCGGCGGCGGCGCCGACGAGGCGCTCGACGCGGCGGTCCAGCGCGCCATCGCCTCCGGCGTGACCTTCGCCGTCGCGGCCGGGAACGAGTCCTCCGACGCCGGCCAGGGCTCGCCGGCCCGGGTGCCCGAAGCGCTCACCGTGGCGTCCAGCACCAAGGGCGACGAGCAGTCGGACTTCTCCAACTTCGGCGCGGTGGTGGACCTGTACGCCCCCGGCTCGGAGATCACGTCGGACTGGAACGACAGCGACACCGGGGTCAAGACCATCTCCGGTACGTCCATGGCCACGCCCCACGTGACGGGTGCCGCGGCGCTCTACCTGGCGGCCCACCCGACGGCGACGCCCGCCGACACGGCCGCCGCGCTGACCGGGGCGGCCACGCCGGACGCCATCAAGAACCCCTCCTCCGGCACGGCGAACAAGCTCCTGAAGGTGACGCCGTGACCGTGCGGTGAGAACCGCGAGGACGGCCCCCACACCGTGGGGGCCGTCCCCTTTTCCCGACCGCCCTTTTTCCGTCCGTCCTTTTCCGTCCACCCTTTTTCGGTTCGCCCCTTTCGTCGGGAACCGGCCCGTGGCCAGAATCTGTCCCTGTGGGGGAAGGCCGCTGCGGCGCCGAAGGGGGACGGGGATGAGCGCATGGGTGGTCCCGGGATACACGGAGACCCGGGAGCTGGGGGCGGGCGGCAGCGGACGCGTGGCGCTGGCCGTCCACGACGCCACCGGCGTACCGGTGGCCGTCAAGTACCTCGGCGAGCGGCTCCGTTCGGACGAGGCGTTCGTCCGCGGCTTCCGCTCCGAGGCCCGGCTCCTCGGCGCCCTCGACACCCCGTACGTCGTCGGGCTCTACGAGTACGTCGAGGCGCCCGGGGGAGCAGCCATCGTCATGGAGCTGGTGGACGGCGTCGCGCTGCGCGCCCTCCTCAGCCGGGAGGGCTCCACCGGGCCCGAGGCCGCCCTCGCGGTCCTCAAGGGCTCGCTCCTCGGACTCGCCGCCGCGCACCGGGCGGGCGTCGTCCACCGGGACTACAAGCCCGAGAACGTCCTCGTCGCCGCCGACGGGTCCTCCAAACTCGTCGACTTCGGGATCGCGGCCGGACGGGACAGCAGGCCGGGCATCGCCGGGACGCCCGCCTACATGGCACCCGAGCAGTGGAACGGCGCGCCCGCCTCGCCCGCGGCCGACGTCTACGCGGCGACCGCGACCTTCTTCGAGTGCCTGACCGGACGCAAGCCCTACGCGGGGGACAACTTCGCCGAACTCGCCCTCCAGCACCTGGAGGCGCCCGTACCCGACGGACAGGCACCGGAACCGCTGCGCCCGCTCATCCGCCGCGGCCTCGCCAAGGCCCCGCACGAACGGCCGGAGAACGCCGACGCGTTCGTCAGCGAACTGGAGTCGGTCGCCACCGCCGCGTACGGACCGGACTGGGAGGAACGAGGACGGGGCCGCCTCGCGGCGCTCGCCGCACTCCTGCCGCTCCTCTTCCCCTCCTCGGGCGGTACGGCCCAGGGCACCACGGCGCTCGCCACGACGACCCTGCCCGAACCGCCGCCGCGCCTCCGGCGACGCCTCCCGCACGGGCTGCCCGCGGCCGCGGCGGCCCTCGTCCTGGCGCTCCTCCTCGCCCTCGCCGCACGGGCCGGGGGAGAGGAGGCTGCCGGGGACGAGACCGCCCAGGCCGTCGCGACGACGAACACGTCACCGAGCACCGGCCCCCCGACCACGACCCCGAGCACGACTCCGAGCACGACTCCGACTTCGACCCCGACGACCCAGGAACCCTCCCCGCCTCCGGAAACGCCCGAGCCCCCCTCACCGAC
The DNA here is from genome assembly GCF_044544765.1 of Streptomyces sp. NPDC053513. Classification (NCBI taxonomy): domain Bacteria; kingdom Bacillati; phylum Actinomycetota; class Actinomycetes; order Kitasatosporales; family Streptomycetaceae; genus Streptomyces; species Streptomyces sp. NPDC053513. The sequence continues at coordinate 121,467 of NZ_JBITXP010000008.1, read as the reverse complement.
CGACACGACGACCGAACCGACCACGACACCCCCACCCACCACGACGGAGCCGATGCTCCCGCCCACCACGCCACCCACCACGCCCCCCACGACACCGCCCACGACCCCGCCGACCACCCCGCCGACGACGCCCCCGGTCTCCGTCACGGCCGTCTCGGTCACGAGCCTGCGCCAGATCGGGCCGACGGACGCGGAGGCCACCGTCGAGATCACGACGGACGGAACCGGACCGGTGACGCTCCTCGTCGAGTGGTTCACCGGCGACGAGAAGGGCGCGCCCGGCACGCCGGACGGCTCGGAGACCGTCCGGCGCGAAGGGGCAGACCGGTACACCCTCACGCTCCCGCACGCGGTCCGGGGTGCCGGCTGCTACTGGGGAGTGCGCGCGACCACCGACCCCGCCGCCGCGAACGGCGGCTCCCTGCAGCAGATCTTCATCCGGCGGTGTGTGATCACATGAACGACGACGACTACAGCGCCACCGAACTGGGCAGCCACTGGTTCGAGGGCCCGAGACCGGATCCGACGCCCGACCGCGTCGAGGGCGAAGTGCTGCGCTTCGGCCCCGGGGTGACCGCGGCCGCCGCCCGCCGAGCCGAGAACACCCCGACGGCGGCCCAGATCTGGCACGGCACCCTGCCGGGCGCCCCGCCACCCCGCGGGCCCCGCACGCGCCGACCCCTCCGGTACGTGCCCGCGGCCGCGATCCTGCTCGCCGTCCTGGCCTTCCTGGCCTGGCGCGAGTACGGCCCCCGGGTCGCGGTCCGCTCCGTCACGGTCACCGCCCCCGGGGGACCGCTCGGCTGTGACGGTACGGCGAACGTGCTGGGCGTCGTACGCACCGACGGCCGCCCGGGCACCCTCACGTACCACTGGGAACGCAGCGACGGCACCCACTCGGCCCCCTTGCGCGAGACCCTGCCCCGCGACCGGAAGGAGGCCCGCCTCCACCTCCTGTGGACCTTCCAGGGCCAGGGCACCCACCACGCGGTGGCCCGCCTGGTGATCACGTCCCCGTCCACCCATACGGCGGAGACCACCTTCACGTACCGCTGCGGGTGACTCCGAAGGAGGGGACGCCGAGGTTCGTGTGCGGTGGGAGCGAGCGTTCCGCGTACAGGAGGAGCGCCGCGCCCGTCAGGACCAGGAGGGCGAGCACCGTCCACAGGTGCCAGGGGCCCGTGTCGAGGAGGAAGCCCAGGAGCATGGGGGCGACGGTGCGGCAGACCGACCAGGAGAGTTGGTGGACCGACAGGTAGCGGCCCCGCAGGTGGTCGGGGGCGGCCTGGACGGAGAGGCTCTGCGCGGGGGCGGAGTGGACGAGTTCGCCGCCGGTGTAGAGCGCGGCGACCGCCAGCACGGCGACGAGGGCGTCCGCGCCGTGGACCAGTCGGGGGAGGGCGGCGAAGGCGGCGAACGAGAGCGCGAAGACGGCCGCGCCCAGGGCGGCCGTGCGGGTGCGTCTGCCGCGTGAGGCCAGGCGGGCGGCGGGGACGCCGAGGGCGGCGACCAGGACGGTGTTGAGCGCGAAGACCACGCCGGCCAGGGCGTCGGGCAGGGTGACGTCGCGGGTGAGGAAGACGGCAGGGCCATGGCCTGGGTGGTGTAGCCGAAGGCGATGAGGAAGTTGGCCGTCGTGAGGAGGAGGTAGGGGCGGTCGGTGAGCACCCGGCGGTATCCGCCGCGCCTGTCCGGTCGCTCGGCGGGGGTGCGGACCGGCTGGGGGATCCGGGCGACCAGGACGGCGGCGACGGCGAAGACCGCGGCGAGGGTCTCGGCGGCGACGACGAAGCCGGTGGTGCCGTTCCAGGCGAGCATGCCGGCCGCGGCCAGGCTGCCGCAGCCCATGCCGGCGTTGCGCAGGCTGCGGTCCCACGCCAGGAGCCGGTCCCGTTCGGCGCCTCGGGCGAGGTCACCGATGAGCGACTGCTGGCTCGGTGACGACGCCCACATCCCCACCGCGACCACCAGGGCGATCGCCAGGAAGGCGGGGTAGGAGTCGGCGAACGGGTAGGCGGCGAAGCCGGTCGCGCGCAGCGCGAGCACGCCGATGAGCACCCGGCGGCCGCCGAAGCGGTCGATGAGGACGCCCGCGGCGGGCATGAACGCCAGGGCGCTGAGCCCGGCGACCGTGAGTCCCGTGCCGATCGACGTGAGCGACAGACCGGTGAGGCCGTGGATGAACAGCATGGTCAACGGCACGTAGATGCCGTCGCCGATCGACGTGGCCAGGCTCGAGGCGATGAGACGGCGGGGAGCGGACACGCCGCCCGCGACGGGGTGGACTGCTCGCGGGGCGGCCTCGGGAACGCGGATATCTTCCACGGAAGATAAATTATCATCCGTGGAAGATAGAGTGAAGGGATGGAGCCCGACACCAAGGCGACCGACATCAAGGCGACCGACACCGAAGAGACCGACGGCGAAACGACCGACGGCGAAACGACCGACGCCATCGCGGTCATCGTCGATCAGTGGGGGCGAGAGCGCCCCGACCTGGACGCGACGCCGATGCTCGTCATCGGTCGGCTCTTCCGGCTCACCCAGGCGCTCGACCAGCGGCTGCGCCCGCCCTTCGCCGAAGCGGGCCTGGGAAGCGGCGACTTCGACCTGCTCGCCGCGCTCCGCCGGGCCGGCGCGCCCCACGCCCTGTCCGCGGGCGAACTCAGCCGCACCGTCCTCGTCACCACCGGCGCCATCACCAAACGCGTCGACCGGCTCGAAGCCCGCGGCCTGGTCTCTAGGACTGTGGACGAGACCGACTCACGTGGGCGGCTCATCACCCTCACCCCCGAAGGCGTCGCCCTGACCGACGAGCTCATCGCCGTCCACCTCGACAACCAGCGCCGCCTCCTCGCCGGACTGGGGAAGAACGAACAGGCCGATCTCGCGGGCCTGTTGGAGCGGCTCGCCCTCACCTTGGCGACGAACGACGACTGAGGCCCGCCGGGCGTCCCTGCCCCACTCCGCCGGGCCGACGCCGTGCAAGCCCCGTCAGCCGGCCGGCGCGTCGGCGATGCGGTAGCCCACCCCGGTCGTCGTCGTGATGACCGGCGGGCCGCCCAGCTTCCGGCGCAACCGGCCGACGGTGACCGTCACGGTGTTGGTGAACGGATCGGCGTTCTCGTCCCACACCTGCTCCAGGAGGTCCTCGGCGCTCAGGAATCCCGGACTGGCGCGCAGGAGCGCCTCCAGGACGGCGAACTCCTTGACGGACAGGGCGAGCGGGCGGCCGTCCCGGAGGACGGTGCGGCGCACCGGGTCGAGTTCGAGACCGGCGGCGCGCAGCGTACGGGCCCGGGCGGCGGGCCTGCGGCGGGCGAGGGACCGGACGCGCAGGACCAGTTCGGGGAAGTGGAAAGGCTTGGTGAGGTAGTCGTCGGCCCCGAGGGTGAGACCGCTGACCCGGTCGTCGGCCGCCCCGGCCGCGGTCAGCATCAGCACCATCGGACGGTCGTCCCGCCCGGTGATCATCTGGCAGAGCGCGTCACCGTGGATGCCGGGCAGATCCCGGTCGAGGACCACCACGTCGTACGCGTTCACGTCCAGCTTGGCCGCGGCCGTCAGACCGTCGTGCGCGAGGTCGACGGCCATCCCCTGATCCCGCAGCCCCTCCGCGACGACCTCGGCGAGCGACCGTGCGTCCTCCACGACCAGGATCCTCACGCCGCCGCCTCCGCCGTCACCGCGTCGCTCTCCGGGGCGGCCGACGGCAGTGCCACCGCGACGCGCAGGCCGCCCTCCGGCCGGGCCCGCAGGACGAGGCGGCCGTGGTGCGCGGCGACGATCGCGGCCACGATCGAAAGGCCCAGGCCCGAACTCTCCTCCGAGCCCGTGCGGGCGGTGCCGAGACGCTCGAACGGCCGCCCCAGCCGGTCGACCTCACCCTGGTTCAGGACGCGGCCGCCGGTCTCGACGACCAGCCGGACCTCGGAGCCGTCGCCGTCGGCCGCGACCCGGATCCAGCCGCTCTCCTCGTTGTGCGCGATCGCGTTGTCGACGAGGTTCCGCACCAACCGGGACAGGAGCGCCGCGCTGCCCCGCGTCCGGGCCGCCGGCCGCACGTCGGTGCGGAGCACCAGGGCCTTCGCGGCGATGTCGGGGGCCCGTGCGTCCAGCGCCTCCCGCGCCAGCTCGCCCAGCGACACGAGGGTCCGGTCGGCGAAGGCGCCGTGCTCGGCACGGGCGAGGAGGAGGAAGCCGTCGAGCAGGCGGTCCACGCGGTCCAGTTCGGTCCGGAGACGGCCGGCGAGCGCGAGGGTCCCCGCGGCGGGCTCCGGTTTGGCGACGGCCACGTCCAGCGACGCCCGCATCGTCGCCAGCGGCGTACGCAGTTCGTGCGAGGCGTTGCCGACGAAGCGCCGCTGCGCGACGAACGACGCCTCGAGGCGTTCGAGGAGGCCGTCGACCGTGTCGGCGAGCTCCTTCACCTCGTCGGCCGGACCGGTCACCGCGAGCCTCTCGTGCAGGTTCTCCGCGGAGATCCGCCGCGTCGCCGCGGTGACGAGCCGCAGCGGGCGCAGCACCCGGCCCGCCAGGACGCGCCCGAGCAGCAGTGAGAGGCCCGCCATCACCACCAGCGCGACGAGCCAGGCGACGACCAGCCGGCGCTCCTGCTGCCCCTGCGCCTCCGCGAGCCGGCCCTGCAGCTGCCGGATCTGCTGCCGGGCGGCGGCGAGGCCGGCCGGACCGCCCCCCGCGCCCGTGGACGGGTCCGCGGGAGTGGACAGACGCACGCCGGACATCAGCCAGGTCAGGGTGAGGAGCACGATCCCGGACCCGAGGAACCCCACCGCGTACAAGATCGTGAATCGGCGCCTCGCAGTCCAGCCCCGCAGCATGCCCACGCTCCTCTTCCCACCCGTGTCAGGTCGGACCCAGCATCCCCCGCCGCGCCTAACAGCGGGGTGACAGACGCCGTTCGGACCGTGTCGTGCCCGCATCCGTACAACCGTGGTCATGTCATCGACCCACGCAATCCTCCACGCGGTCCACCGGGAGTGGACCGGCTTCCGTCGTCCCGGCCGGCTGATCGCCCTGGCGGCCGCGGCGCTCACCGTAATCGTCCTCGGCCTGCTCTACGCGTTCGGCAACCACACGTCCTGCGACGGCCCGTGCCCCGGCGCGGTGACCGGGCCGGACGGCTCCCTCGTCAACGACCAGTTCTCCTTCCTGCACCAGGACCTGGGCGAGAACGGCAGCATCACGGTCCGGATGACGTCCATGACGGGCACGATCACCTACCCGCCGCCGCACCACGACCGGATCGTCCCGGGCCTCGTGCCCTGGGCGAAGGCCGGGATCATCATCAAGGACGGCGTCCGCCAGGGATCCTCGTACGCGGCGCTGATGGTCACCGGCAGCCACGGCGTGCGCATGCAGTACGACTACCGTCACGACATCGCGGGCAGCGGCGGCGGGGTCTCGGCCCGGTCGCCGCGCTGGCTGCGGCTGACCAGGTCGGGCGACACCGTCACCGGCCACGAGTCCGCCGACGGCGAGCGGTGGACGGAGGTCGGGACGGCGCGGCTGCCGGGACTGCCCGGGACCGTGCAGGTCGGCCTGTTCGCCACCTCTCCCGGCGACCTGACCCTGCGGCCCGCCGGCCTCGGCGGCGCCACGGAACAAGTGCGCTGGACCCAGGCCGGTGGCGTCTTCGACCACGTCGACGTCGAGGGCGCGACCGCGGCCGCGGGCCGGCACGGCGATCTCGTGGGGGAGGCGAACCGGACCGACTGGGAGAGGAAGTACCAGGCATCCGGCGCGGTGGAGAAGAACGGGGTGATCACCGTCACCGGATCCGGCGACATCGGTCCGACGGGCGCCGAGAACGGCGCCCGGCCGGTCGAGCGGACCCTCGGCGGCCTGGCCTTCGCGCTGCTCGTCGTGCTCGTGGTCGCGGCGCGGCTCACCACCTCCGCGTTCCGCCGCGAAGCCACGGGCGGCGTGCCGGTCACCCGCGCCGAACTCGCGGCGAAGGCGGTCGTCCTGGCGGCCGTCACGTTCGTCACCGGCCTCCTCGCCGTCGGCGTCACGGTGCCCGTCGGAGCGGCGATCCTGAAGGGGAACGGCATCCCCGTCCACGGGGTGTCCGCGCTCACCGGAGCACGGGTCGTCGTCGGCACGGCCGCCGTGCTCGCCCTCTCCGCCGTGCTCGCCCTCGCGCTCGGCGCCCTGCTGCGGCGCGCCTGGGCCGCGGTCGCCGTCGCCGTCCTGACCGTCGCGCTGCCGTACGCGGCGGCCTCCACCCCGTTGTTCCCCGACGACGTGTCGGAGTGGCTCCTGCGCGTCACCCCGGCCGCCGGCTTCGCCACCCAGCAGACGCTCGTCGCGTATCCGCAGGTGGTCGCCCACTACGCGCCCTCCACCGGCTACTTCCCCCTTCCCTGGTGGGCGGGAGCCGGCGTCCTGGGCGTGTACGCGGCGGTTCTCCTGGGGCTCGCGCTGCGCCGCCGGCCCGAGAGCCCCGTCCCGCACTGCCCGCCCGAGAGCCCCGTCCCGCACTGCCCGCCCGAGGGCGCCGCCCTGCACCGCCCGCCCGAGGGCGTCGCACGGCCTTCCGCGTCGCCGCGATAATCGCTGGTGCGCGGGCCGGCGTGCGTTGTACGTTGGCCCCGCGACCGCGCCTCCGATGCGCTCGGCTGCGGCTACTTCCTTCGAATCCAAGTGATGCCGCCGCCTTTCTGGATCTCGGTGGGCGCGGGCGCCCTCGCCCCGCCGGACGTCGCGGCCGGGACGGTCCCATCGTCTGAATCCGGGGGGATTCACTGCCTCGTCACACCCCGCGCGTCTCCAAGGAATGGTCCGAGATGCTCGTCGCCCCGCACGTCCTGGCGACCGCCCGTGCCACACCCCCCTCACCACCACGGCTCCACTACGGGCCCGCCGGGCCGGAGTTCCGCACCTACGCGGGCGGCCCGGCCGTCGTCCGGGAACCCCGCGACGAGCTCTTCCTCCTCGCGGTCGGCAACTTCGTCTCCCAGTCGACCTTCTACGAGACCGGCGCCGAGCGGGACGACCGGTACACCCGCCTCGTCCGTCGACTCGCCGTCGAGGACCCCGAGTGGACGGCCGGCCTGCTGCGCTGGCTGCGCGGCGAGGGCAACACGCGCACGGCGTCCCTGGTGGGAGCCGCCGCGTACGTACGGGCCCGGCTCGACGCCGGGGCGTCCGACGGCCCCTCCAACCGGTCCGTGATCGACTCGGTGCTCCAGCGCGCCGACGAGCCCGGCGAACTCCTCGCCCACTGGATCTCGACGTACGGGCGGAACGTGCCGCAACCCGTGAAACGGGGCGTCGCCGACGGTGTGCGCCGCCTCTACACGTCCCGGTCCCTGCTCAAGTACGACACCGCCTCCCACGGCTTCCGCTTCGGCGACGTCCTCAACCTCGTGCACGCCTCCCCGGATCCGGCCAAGCCGTGGCAGGGCGCGCTGTTCCGGTACGCCCTGGGCCGGCGCCACCACCCGGAGCGTGCGGTTCCGCCGGTCTCCGACCCTCTGCTGACGGCGCGTCGGACGCTGACGGAGACGGCGCCGGACGAGCGGCGGGCCGTGGTGACCGGGCCGGACGGCCCCGCGCGGCTGGCCGCGGCCGGCATGACGTGGGAGGCCCTGGCGGGCTGGCTCCACGGCCCGATGGACGCCGCCGTCTGGGAGGCCGTGATCCCCGCGATGGGCCCGATGGCGCTCCTGCGGAACCTGCGGAACTTCGACGAGGCGGGGGTCTCGGACGAGGTCGCGGCCCGGGTCGCCGAACGGCTCTCGGACGCCTCCGAGGTGGCCCGGTCGCGCCAGTTCCCCTTCCGCTACCTGGCCGCCCACCAGAAGGCGCCGTCGCCGCGCTGGGCGGCCCCGCTGGAACGGGCCCTCGGCCACTCCCTGTCCGGCGTGCCCGCCCTGCCCGGCCGGACCCTGATCCTGGTGGACCGGTCCGACTCCATGTTCTGGGACACCGTCTCCGAGCGGTCCGAGCTGACCCGGGCCGACGCGGCGGCCGTCTTCGGCACCGCGCTGGCCATGCGGGCCGAGCAGGCGGATCTGGTGGAGTTCGGCTGGGGCAGCGCGGAGGTGCCGTTCGCACCGGGCGAGCCGGTGCTCGACGTGCTGAAACGTTTCCGGAGCCTCGGAGGCACCTACACCGAGAAGGCGGTGCGGAAGCACTACCGGGACCACGACCGGGTCCTGATCGTCACCGACGAGCAGACCGCCCCCTACGGGTCCGGCGACCCGACCGAACCGGTCCCGGCCGACGTCCCGGTCTACACCTGGAACCTGGCGGGATACCGGCCCGCCCACGGCCCCGCGGGCCCCCACCGGCACACCTTCGGCGGCCTCACGGACGCCGCCTTCCGGATGGTCGGCCTCATCGAGGCGGGCCGTGCCGCCGCCTGGCCCTGGACGGAGGAGGCGGCGGGGGCGGAAGGGGCGACCGGTCCGGCCTGACCGGGCGTCAGGCGCCGCCGGGGGCGGCCGGTCCGGCCCGACCGGGCTTCAGGGGCCACCGGGGGCAGCCGACCCCACCCGACCGGGCGTCAGGATCCACCGGGGGCAGCCCACCCGACCGGGCTTCAGGAGCCCTCGACGCGGGTGAACTTGCCCAGGCCCTCGTGGTTCAGGTACTCGACGGTGAAGGACTTCCCGTCCGGGGTGAAGGTGACCCCGGTGGGACCTACGGCGTTCTCGCCGGCCGTCTGGAAGCTGAACGTGTCGCCGGCGTAGTGCGTGAGCCGGTACGACTGGGGCTTCGGGCCCAGCTGGAGCGTCAGGGTGCCGTCCGTGGCGGCGACGACCTTCGCGCGCCCGTAGTAGGAGTTGTCGAACGTGCCCGCGTACGTGTCGGCGGCCTTCGCCGGCGCGGCACCGGACGGCGGGTGGGCGTAGTCGGTCTTCGACCGGCCCGCGTCCGCCTCCTGCTGGTACAACGCGTCCACGAGCGGGATCCAGTCGCGGCTGATCTTTCCGGTCTGCGCGATGTCGAAGAAGTCCAGGGCGACGGCGTCGGCGACGCCGACCGGCGAGGTGTTGGTCAGGACGATGATGCCGAGCTGCTCACCGGGCAGCATCGTCACGTTGGTGTGCGCGCCCAGGGCGAACGCTCCCGTGTGCGACAGCCGGAGCCGGCCCTCGTCGTCGTAACTCACGTTCCAGCCCAGGCCGTAGAAGCCGGTCCGGCCGGCCGGGGCGTGCGGCGGGTTCGACACCGACTCGGGCCAGTGGGTGCGTTCCAGAGCGGCGGCGTCGACGATCTGCTTGCCGCCGAGCTTGCCGTTGCCGAGCTGGAGCCTCAGCCACGTCGTCATGTCGCGGACGCTGGAGCTGACGCCGCCGGCGGGGGACTGGGCGTCCGGGTCCCGTACGAACTCGGGCTTCCAGGCCCCGTCGACCTTGACGTGGCCCCAGGCCCGGTCGGACGCCTTCGCGAAGTCCTGGAAGCGCGAGCTCGTGGAGTTCATGCCGGCCGGCTTGTAGAGAGTGTCGGCGGCGAGCTTCTCCCAGGGCACGCCCTTCTCCTCGGCGACCGCCTGAGCGGCCGCGGTGAGGCCGAAGTTGGTGTACGCGTAGCTGGCGCGGAAGGGGGTGAGGGGCTCGTAGCGCAGATGGGACAGGATGTACGCGCGGTCGTAGCCGAGGTCTTCGAGCAGGTCGCCCGCGTGGTCCGGGAGGCCGCTGCGGTGCGAGAACAGGTCGGCGGACGTCACGTGGGAAGTGACCCAAGGGTCCTTGAGCCGGAAGTCCGGCAGGTTCGGGGCGATCGGCTCGGCCCAGCCGTCGACGCCCAGGGCTCCGGCCATGACGGTGGAGGCGACCGGCTTCGACACGGAGGCCAGTTGGAACACGGTGTCGGCGTCGACGGCGGCGCTCTCCCCGGCCTTCCGTACGCCGTAGCCCTTCAGGCTGATCACCTTGTCGTTGTGGACGACGCCGACGGCGACGCCCGGCACGCCGGTGCGTTTCATGGCGTCCTTGACGACCGTGTCGAGCTGGTCGACGGCGCGTTTCACGGCCGCGTCGTCGAGCTGGGGCGGGGGTTGGGGTGGAGGCGGCGTGGGGCTGGGTGCCGCGGCGCCGACAAGCGCCGCCGCCAGTCCTGCCGCGGCAAGCCATCGAACGGTGCCCATACCTCCATTCAAAGGCCTACCCCGACGTCTGTCGCGCGCTGCCGGAACCGGCCCGCGCCGCTGCCCCCGCCCCGCGCTGTCGCGGTCCGGTCGAGGGCCGCGGGGACGGGTTGCCGGATGCCCGGTGGGGTTCCTAGCGTCGGAGCATGACTCCGACCCCCGCCTCTGCCGGCGTCTCCGCCTCCGCGCCCGCCGGTCCTTCCGCCTCCGCCGGACCCCGGCGCACCGTGACCGTCGCCGTCGCCCAGGCGGCCGCCCCGCTCTTCGACACCCCGGCCGCGGTCGCCCGCGCCGAGCAGCTCGTCCGCGAGGCCGCCGCCGGAGGCGCCGAGGTCGTCGTCCTGCCCGAGGCGTTCATCGGCGGCTACCCCAAGGGGCTGGACTTCGGCATCACGGTCGGCAGCCGCACCCCCGCGGGCCGTGACCTCTTCCGCCGCTACCACGAGGCCGCCGTCGAGGTCCCCGGCCCGGAGACCGGGACGCTCGCCGCCGTCACCCGGGAACTCGGCTGCCACGCCGTGATCGGCGCGGTCGAGCGCCGGGGCGGCACCCTGTACTGCGTCGCGCTCTTCTTCGGCCCCGACGGCTACCTGGGCCTCCACCGCAAGCTCATGCCCACCGCCGCCGAGCGCTACCTCTGGGGCCAGGGCGACGGCTCCACCCTGACCGTCGTCGACACCGGCGCCGCCCGCGTCGGCGCGGCCATCTGCTGGGAGAACTACATGCCGCTCCTGCGCACCGCCATGTACGCCAAGGGCGTGGACCTGTGGTGCGCGCCGACCGTCGACGACCGCGACGCCTGGCAGGCCACCATGCGCCACATCGCCCTGGAGGGCCGCTGCTTCGTCCTCAGCGCCTGCCAGTACCTGCGCCGCGACGCCCTGCCGGACGACCTCCACCCCGTCCAGGGCGACGCGCCCGACACCGTGCTGATCGGCGGCGGCTCCGTCATCGTCTCCCCGCTGGGAGAGGTCCTCGCCGGCCCGCTGCGCGACGGCGAGGGGATCCTGACCGCCGAGCTCGACCTCGACGAGCTCGCCCGCGCCCGCTTCGACCTCGACACCACCGGCCACTACGCCCGCCCCGACGTCTTCTCCCTGCACGTCGACGAGACCGCCCGCACCACCGTGACCAGCGGATAGCCCGCCCGTCGGGGTCGCCCCGCGGCCGGCGGTAGACTCGGCGACCGTGGCGGATACCCAGTACGAAGACTTGTTGAAAATGGTGCTCACCTCGGGAACGGCCAAGGCCGACCGGACGGGCACAGGCACCCGGAGCGTCTTCGGACACCAGCTCCGCTACGACCTCTCGCAGGGCTTCCCGCTGGTCACCACCAAGAAGGTGCACCTCAAGTCCATCGTGTACGAGCTGCTGTGGTTCCTCCGCGGCGACTCCAACATCGGCTGGCTGCGCGAGAACGGCGTCACCATCTGGGACGAGTGGGCCGACGACAAGGGCGAACTCGGCCCCGTCTACGGCGTGCAGTGGCGCTCCTGGCCCACGCCCGACGGCCGGCACATCGACCAGATCAGCCAGGTCCTCGACACCCTGCGCCGCGACCCGGACTCCCGCCGGATGATCGTGTCCGCCTGGAACGTCGCCGAACTGGACCGGATGGCGCTCGCCCCGTGCCACGCCTTCTTCCAGTTCTACGTCGCCGACGGCAGGCTCTCCTGCCAGCTGTACCAGCGCAGCGCGGACCTGTTCCTCGGCGTCCCGTTCAACATCGCCAGCTACGCCCTGCTCACCCACATGGTGGCGCAGCAGACCGGCCTGGAGCCGGGCGACTTCATCTGGACGGGCGGCGACTGCCACATCTACGACAACCACGTGGAGCAGGTGACCGAGCAGCTCGGCCGCACCCCGTACGACTTCCCCGAGCTGAAGCTGCACAAGGCCGACTCGCTGTTCGACTACGCCTACTCCGACGTGGAGGTCGTGGGCTACCACCACCACCCGGCGATCAAGGCCCCGGTCGCCGTATGAGCACGGGTGTGAACATCGGGCTCATCTGGGCCCAGACGACCGACGGTGTGATCGGCGCCGGCAACACGATCCCGTGGCGCCTCCCCGAGGACATGGCGCACTTCAAGGCGACCACCCTCGGCCGCCCCGTGATCATGGGCCGGAAGACCTGGGACTCGCTGCCCGCGCGCTTCCGCCCCCTGGTCGGCCGCCGCAACATCGTGGTGACCCGCGACGCGCGGTGGACGGCGGAGGGCGCGGAGCGCGCCGGGTCCGTCGACGCGGCGCTGGAGCTGGCGGCCGGGTCGCCGGAGCCGGCCGACGGGGCCCTCGCCTGGGTGATGGGCGGTGGCGAGATCTACCGCGCCACCCTGCCCCACGCCAGGACGCTCTCGGTGACGGAGGTCGACACCGCTGTCGCCGGCGACACCTACGCCCCGGCCGTCGGTCCCGACTGGCGGATCTCGGAGGACACCGGCTGGCAGGACTCCACGACGGGCCTGCGCTACCGCATCCGCCGCTACGACCGCCCGTAACCCGACCCGCCCCGGCCCGTAACCCGACCCGGGCCGGGCCCGGACCCGCCCCGGCGACCCGCCCCGGCCCGGCCCGGACCCGGCCGGGGCCGTCAGAGCGCCTCGCGCATCCCGAGGATGTACGAGGCGGTCAGTGCGACGGCGCGGTCCCCGTCGTGGGACAGGTCCGTGAGGGCGCGTGACGCCGTGGATCCCGGGATGTCCGCCAGGGCCTGCGTCAGGCGCCGGCGCGCGGACGGTTCCGTGGCGCCGTGGGCGAGGCGGTCGACGAGCAGGCCGGTGATGCGGTCCGCGAGCGCGGGACGGCTCGCCAGGGCGCTCAGCGCGTCGGCCGCGTCGACGTCGTTCGCCTCCTCGACGACCATGTCGACGAGCGTCGGGACCGCCTCGGGCACGCCCCGTAGCCCCAGCTCCAGGGCCGCGTGCCCGCGGACCGCGACGTCGGCGTCCCCGAGGGCCTCCCGCAGCAGCCCGGTCGCCCGGTCGCCCGGGATCTCCGCGACGGTCCGGACGGCACGGTCGCGCACCTCGGCCCGTGGCGACCCCAGGCCCCGCGCGAGCAGCGGCAGCCCGTCCTCGCCCGAGCGCGCCAGCGTCCAGCGGAGGGCTCCGGCCACACTCGGGTCCGTCTCGCCCAGCACCGCCTCGACGAGCGCCTCCACCGGCACCGGGGCCTCGTCGGCCGAGGACAGGGCGGCGCGCTGCCGCGTCTCGGGGCTCTTCGACCTCAGCGCCTGGAGGAGGGCGACGGTCTGGAGGACGTCGTGCCAGCCGGCGGGTTCCGCGGAGCCGATCAGGCGCAGCCGCGTGAGCAGCTCCGTCTCGGCCGCGATGCGTTCGCGCGTCTGCCGGATGAGGTCCTCGACGAGCTCCGAGGGCGCGAAATCGGGATCGTCGAGCGCGCGCCCGACCTCGCGGAGCGACAGCCCCAGGGACCGCAGGCTCTCGATGTGGAAGATGCGCCGGATGTCCTCGTCGGAGTACTCCCGGTAGCCGCCGCCGGTGCGGTCCGTCGGCCGCACCAGGCCGAGCGATTCGTAGTGCCTGAGCATGCGGGCACTGACCCCGGAATACCGGGCCACCTCGCCGATCAACACCGTCGGTCACTCCTCCTGCCGGTCCGTCCGCCACGTCTCCCGCCGACCCGTCGGCCACTCCGCCGGTCGACCCGGCGGTCCGCCCCCGCCGATCTGCCGGACCCTCCGCCCGCCGACCCGCCGGACGCTCCGCCCGCCGACCCGCCGGACGCTCCGCCCGTCGGCCCGGCGGTCACTCCCCTCCGCCGGCCCGTCCGTCGCTCCTCCCGCCGTTCCGCCCGTCACTCCTCTCGGCCGGTCGTGCCGAGGGCCACGATCCGCTTCGCCTCCTCGACCGCGAAGTCGAAGCCGGCCTGCGGGTCGCGCGACAGCTTCTCCGTGGCGATCGCGTGCCGCCGCACAGGGGGGCGGGGATCCGACAGCGCGGTGCGCAGGACCGGCGTCATCGCCTCACCGAGCGCGATCAGCGCCCGGCTGAGGCTCAGCCACGTCTCACGTCCGCCCCGCCCGAGCTGGGTCGCCAGCGCTTCGGCCAGCCCGGACCTCTCGTCCTCGGGTACGAGGACGACGGCCGCCCGCCAGGCGCTCCGGGCCACCTCGTCGTCGGGGTCGGCCAGGAGCTCCCGTGTGATCGCCGGCCAGGCCCGCCCGTCGCCGATCTTGGACAGGGTGTGCAGGGCCTGGCTGCGGGCCTGGGCCCGCTCGGAGCGGAGCTCGTCGAGGAGCCGGGGGAGCGTCAGCGCCGACGCGTGGCGGGTGAGCGCCCACGTGAGCATCTCGCGGACCTGGAAGTCCGGCTCGACCGCGCACCGCCCGACGAGTTCGTCGACGCACCGGGGGTCCGGTGCCGTGCCCACCGCCAGCGCGGCCCGCAGCCGGACCGAGGGACTGTCGCTCCCGAGCCCCCGCAGAGCCCGCGTCGTCTTCGTGTCGTCGTTCGCCATGGTCATCGGGACCACCTCCTCGGCCACAGTGAAGACCTTGTCACCGTGTCAAGGTCAACCGCGGCCTGGCGGACGGCTCTGCGGGGAAGGGAGTTCAGTACGTGTGTCCGACGTGCGCCAGGGCCTGCTTCAGGAGCGTCCCCTGGCCGCCGGGCATCTCGTTCTGCACGGCGGCGGAGGCCGCTTCCTGCGGGCTGAACCAGACCAGGTCGAGGGCGTCCTGCCGGGGGCGGCAGTCGCCGGTCACCGGCACGATGTACGCGAGGGACACGGCGTGCTGACGCGGGTCGTGGAAGGGCGTGATGCCGGCCGTGGGGAAGTACTCGGCGACGGTGAAGGGCTGCAGGGAGGCCGGGACGCGGGGCAGGGCCACGGGCCCGAGGTCCTTCTCCAGGTGGCGCAGCAGCGCGTCCCGGACCCGCTCGTGGTGCATGACGCGGCCGGACACCAGGGTGCGGCTGATCGTTCCCTCCGCGCCGATCCGCAGGAGCAGTCCGATGCTGGTGACCTCACCGCTGTCGTCCACGCGCACGGGGACGGCCTCGACGTAGAGGATCGGCATCCGGGCCCTGGCCGTGTCCAGTTCGTCGGTGGTCAGCCAGCCGGGCGTGGTCTCAGTCATGTCAGACATCGCTTGATCATACTTTCCGGGCTGTGTTTCGGCCCAGGCCGCGTGTCCGCCGGCCGGGTGGGAGTGCGGAGCGGCCGCCGCGAGGGGGAGGCGCTCAGAGGGGCTGGATCCGGGTTCGCAGGAGACAGAACTCGTTGCCCTCCGGGTCGGCCAGCACGTGCCAGCTCACGCTGTCGTCCTGGCCGACGTCGGCGGGCCGGGCGCCGAGGGCGAGCAGCCGCTCCAGCTCCGCGTCCTGGTCGCGGTCGGTGGGGTTCACGTCGATGTGCAGGGGGAGCTTCCCCCTCCGGGGGTCGCCGCTGGGACTGAGGAGCAGGGTGGGCTGCGGCCCGCCCCAGCCGGCACCGGGAGGTCCGATCTGGATGCTCCCGTCGTCCTCCCGGCCGATCTCGACGTATCCGAGGACCCCGCTCCAGAACGCGGCGAGCCGCTCGGGGTCGGCGCAGTCGAGGACCAGTTCGGTGATGCGGCATGCCATGCCCGCCAGTGTACGTGCGGAGGGGTGAGGTGGCGTCAGATTTCCCCGGAGAGAGCCTGGTTGGCGATCACGTCAGCAGGGAGCCCGGGTCCCGGACCAGCGGGGCCGTGCCCACCGAGTTGCTCACGTTGAAGGTGACGCTTCCCGCGCGGTAGCGGTCCTCCGTCCATTCGATGGGGCGGCCGTCCTGGTTGCTCGTCAGATGGCGCTGGCGCAGGAGCGGGCTGCCCCGGCGGACGCGGAGCAGACGGGCGTCGTCGCTCCCCGCGGGGACGGCGTCGATGAGGTGCTCGCCGTAGTGGGCGACGATGCCCGCGTCCTCGGCCATGCTGTCCATGATCGAGGCGCAGTCGACGGGCAGGGACTCGACGGTGGGCGCGACCCACTCCGCGTACGCCGTGCGCTCCAGCATCACCGGTTCGTCGTCCAGGCAGCGCAGGCGCAGGACGTCCAGGACCGTCGCTCCCTGCGGCAGGGCGAGGCGGCGCGCCTCCTCGGGCGTGGCCCGGCGGCGCTCGCGGTGCAGGAAGCGGCTCGCCGACCGGTAGCCCATGGTGCGTGCCCACTGGGCGAAGCTGTGGAGCTCGGCGAAGCTGTGCCGGCGCTCCCTGCGGAGCACGATGCGGCGGGCGCCCTGGCGGGAGCCGACGATCCCCTCCGAGGTGAGCAGGGCGACGGCCTGGCGCACCGTGCCGCGTGACGCGGACCAGCGGTCGGCGAGGTCGCTCTCGGAGGGCAGGCGGGCGCCGACGGGATACTCGCCGCTGAGGATCGAGCGGCGGATCTCCTCCGCGATCTCCATGTAGAGCGCCGTCACCATGCCCCCGTCTCGTCCGTGGCTGCG
The DNA here is from genome assembly GCF_044544765.1 of Streptomyces sp. NPDC053513. NCBI lineage: Bacteria > Bacillati > Actinomycetota > Actinomycetes > Kitasatosporales > Streptomycetaceae > Streptomyces > Streptomyces sp. NPDC053513. The sequence continues at coordinate 104,912 of NZ_JBITXP010000008.1, read as the reverse complement.
CACACCACGTCACGGTGTGTGCCGTCCTCCGCCCACCCTAACCCGGCGATCCGGTGCCCCACGGCCCGGGCGGACCGCCTCAAGTCCAGCTTCGCCACCTGTGGTTCACCGCAACCGGCTCTTCCGGGAGGTGCCTGGATCCGGCCATGTGCCGTTCATTTTCCGGACAGGAGGCGCGGGCGAACTGGGGGCGGCTTGTTCAGACAAGTTCCTTCACTCGCTTCTGGGAGAACCCGTGCGCAGAACCCCCGTCCGCGGCGCCGCAGTCCTGCTCGGCGCCGTCGTCCTGACCACCGTCACCGCCTGTGGCGCCGCTCCCGAGGGCGCGGCCGGCGCCGAGGGCGCGAAGTCGGCCACCGCGAAGTCGGCCAAGGACCTCGGAGGCATGGACGCCCTCGTCAAGGCGGCGAAGCAGGAGGGCGCGCTGCACGTCATCGCCCTGCCGCCGGACTGGGCCAACTACGGCGAGCTGATCAAGACGTTCGAGACGAAGTACGGGATCAAGGTCGAGAGCGAGAACCCGGACGCCGCCAGCGCCGACGAGATCGCCGCCGTCAAGTCCCGCAAGGGCCAGAAGCGCGCCCCCGACGTCCTCGACCTCGGCATCGCGTTCGCCCGCAGCGGCGCCGAGGAGGGCCTGTTCGCCCCGTACAAGGTCGAGGCCTGGGACAGGATCCCCGACGCGCAGAAGGACGCCGACGGCCGCTGGTACAACGACTACGGCGGCTACGTCTCCATCGGTTGCGACGCCAAGCGCGTCCCGAACTGCCCGAAGACCTTCGCGGACCTCCTCAAGCCCGAGTACAAGGGCAAGGTCGCCCTCAACGGCAACCCCACCAAGTCCGGCTCCGCCTTCGGCGGCGTATACGCGGCCGCCCTCGCCGACAAGGGCTCCTTCGCGGACATCCAGCCCGGCATCGACTTCTTCGGCAAGCTGAAGAAGAACGGCAACTTCATCCCCGTCGAGTCCACCCCGGCCACGGTCGAGAAGGGCGAGACGCCCATCAGCATCGACTGGGACTACCTCAACGCCGGCTACGCCGACCAGTTCAAGGGCAAGGGCGTCGACTGGCAGGTCGCCGTCCCGTCCGACGGCGTCTACGCCCAGTTCTACTCCCAGGCCGTCAGCAAGGACGCCCCGCACCCCGCCGCCGCCCGCCTCTGGATGGAGTTCCTCTACAGCACCGAGGGCCAGAACCTCTGGCTCAAGGGATACGCCCGCCCCGTCCTGCTGCCGGCCATGACCACCGACGGCACCGCCGACAAGACGCTCCTGGCCAAGCTCCCCGAGGTCGAGGGCACCCCCTCCTTCCCGGCCCCCGCCGAGCTCGACAAGGCCAAGGCCACCCTCGCCGAGAAGTGGGACAAGGCCCTCTCCTGATGTCCTCAGCCACCCCCACCACGGGAACCGCCGGCGGCACCGGCCGCCGGCGGCGCGGCCCGCGCACCTGGCTCGCCGCCCTCCCCCTGATCGCCTTCACCGCCCTCGTCTTCGGACTGCCCCTCGGCGCCCTCCTCTTCGGCGCCGTGACCCGCACCGAACCCGCCACCGGCGCCACCGTCCTCACCGGTGAGCACCTGAGCCGCTCGCTCCAGGGCCCCTACCTCGGCTCGCTCCTCGGCAGCCTGCGACTCTCCGCGCTCACCGCCCTGATCGGCTCGGTCCTCGGCGTCCTCATCGCCCAGGCCGTCGTCACCTCCCGGTCCCGGGTCCTGCGCGGCGCCGTCCTCACCGCCTCCGGAGTCCTCGCCAACTTCGGCGGCGTCCCCCTCGCGTTCGCGTTCATCGCGACCGTCGGCATCTCCGGCGTCGTCACCCGACTCGCCGACCTGACCGACCTCGGCTGGAACCTGTACTCCTTCGGCGGCCTCGCCGTCGTCTACCTGTACTTCCTCGTCCCCCTCATGGTCCTGGTGATCCTGCCCGCCCTGGACGGACTGCGCCCCCAGTGGCGCGAGGCCGCGCAGAACGCGGGCGCCGGCGGATGGCAGTACTGGCGCCACGTCGGCATCCCGGTCCTCGCGCCCTCACTGCTCGGCGGGTTCGTACTGCTCTTCGGCAGCGCCTTCGCCGCCCACGCCACCGCGGCCGCGCTCGTCGGCGGCTCCGTACCGCTCGTCACCCTCAAGATCGCGGACGCCCTCTCCGGCAACGTCCTGGTCGGCCAGGAGAACGTGGCGCTCGCCCTCGGCCTCGACATGATCCTGATCGCCGGCCTGGTCATGGCGGTCCACCTCCCCCTCCAGCGCAGGAGCGCCCGATGGCTGCGATGACCCCCACCGCCCCGGACGTCGCCCCGGAGTCCGGGGCGCGGACGGCGGAGCGGGCCCCCGCCCCCGTACGGATCCGGCGCCGTCCCCGCCTGTGGCGCGGTCTCGTCCTCGGCCTCGGCGGCGCCTACTTCCTCGTCCCGCTCGTCGCCTCGTTCGTGTTCACCGTGCACACCCCCGGCCAGGGCGTCTCCTTCGAGGCCTACACCGCGCTGCTCTCCGCCGACGGGTTCACCGAGAGCCTGCTGCTCTCCCTCGGACTCGCCGCCGCCACCATCGCGCTCGCCCTGCTGCTCGCCGTGCCCGCCCTGGTGGCCGTCCGGCTCGGCGCACCGCGCCTGCGGCCGGTCGTCGAAGTGCTGTGCACGCTGCCGCTCGTGGTGCCGCCCATCGCGCTCGTCACCGGCATCGGCACCGTACTGCGCTGGGGCCCCGACCACCTCTCGCGGACCCCGCTCTACCAGACCTTCCTCGCTGTCCAGAACGAGGACTTCCCCTTCGTCCTGGTCCTCGCCTACACCGTCATGGCCCTGCCGTTCGTCCACCGCTCCCTCGACGCGGGACTGCGCGCCGTCGACGTCCCCACCCTCGTCGAGGCCGCCCGCAACTGCGGAGCCTCCTGGCCCTACGTCATGCTCCGGGTGGTCCTGCCCAACCTGCGCTCCTCGCTCGCCGGCGCCGCCTTCCTCACCCTGGCGCTCGTCCTCGGCGAGTTCACCACCGCCTCCGTCCTCGGCTTCCGGCCGTTCGCCGTCTGGATCGTCTCCATCTCCGGCGCCCAGGCCCGCGTGTCGGTGGCCGTCTCCCTCCTGAGCCTCCTCATCACCTGGCTGCTGCTCCTCGTCCTGTCCCGGGCCGGGACGGCGCAGACCGGAACGCCCGGAGCCCCCCGCACCTCCCGCAAGGAGTCCTGACCCATGACCTCTGCCACAGCGGAACGGACGGAGTCCACCGCCGCCACCGGGGCCCGCGTCGAATTCCGCGGCCTGCGCCGCGCGTTCGGCACCACCGTCGCCCTCGACGGCCTCGACCTGACCGTCGAACCGGGCGAACTCCTCGCGCTCCTCGGCCCCTCGGGCTGCGGCAAGACCACCGCGCTGCGGGTCCTCGCCGGCTTCGAACGCCCCGACTCCGGCGAGGTCCTCGTCGACGGCACGGACATCACCCACGTCCCGGCCAACCGCCGCGACGCCGGCATGGTCTTCCAGTCGTACAGCCTCTTCCCCAACCTCACCGCCCGCGACAACGTCGCCTTCGGCCTCCGCGTCCGCAAGGCCAGGACGGCCGAACGCCACGCCCGCGCCGCCGAACTCCTCGACCTCGTCGGCCTGCCCGAGCACGGCGACCGCTACCCGCACCAGATGTCCGGCGGCCAGCAGCAGCGCGTCGCCCTGGCCCGGGCCCTCGCCCTGCGCCCCCGCGTCCTGCTCCTGGACGAACCCCTCTCCGCGCTCGACGCCAAGGTCCGGCTCAGCCTGCGCGAGGAGATCCGCAGGCTCCAGCTCTCCCTCGGCATCACCACCGTGTTCGTCACCCACGACCAGGAGGAGGCGCTGTCCATGGCGGACCGCGTCGCCGTCCTCAACGCCGGGAAGCTGGAGCAGTGCGCGGCCCCGGCCGAGCTGTACCGCCGGCCGGCGACCGCCTTCGTCGCCGAGTTCGTCGGCACCATGAACCGCCTGCCGGGCCGCCTCACCGACGCCGGACTCGTGGAGGCGGCGGGCAGCCGGCTCCCCGTCGACGGCGACGCCCCCGGCACCCGCGACGTCGAGGTGCTCGTCCGCCCCGAGAACGTCACCGTGACCGCCGACGCCGGCGGCGAGGCCGTGGTCGTCTCCACCTCCTTCTTCGGATCCGTCACCCGCGTCCACCTCGACCACCGCGGTACGCCGGTCAAGGCCGACCTCCCGTCACGCGACGCGGGCGAACTGACACCGGGGACCCGCGCCACCGTCGGCCTCGCCCCGCACCCCGTGCTCGTCGTCCCGAAGTCCGACGCTCCGAAGTCCGACGTCCCGAAGTCCGTCGCCCCGAAGGCGGAGCGGTGACCGCACTCGCCGCCGTCCTCTTCGACATGGACGGCACCCTCGTCGACACCGAGGTCCTCTGGTGGGAGGCCACGGAGGAGGTCGCCGCCCGCCTCGGCCACCGGCTCACGCGGGCCGACGCGCCCGAGGTCGTCGGACGCGCCGTCGAGGACACCGCCGCACACCTCGTACGGGCCACCGGCACGAGCGACCCGGACGGCGTCGCGACGGCGCTCACCACCGCCTTCCAGCGGCGCGTCGACGACGGCGCGCCGCTGCGCCCGGGAGCGGACCGTCTCCTGGCCGAACTGGCGCGGGCGGAACTGCCGTTCGCGCTCGTCAGCGCCTCACCACGGTCGGTGGTCGACTCGGTCGTCGGCGGCGCGCTCGCGCACGTCCCCTTCGCCCTCACCCTCTCCGCCGACGACACCGCGCGCACCAAGCCGCACCCCGACCCGTACCGGACGGCCGCCCGGCGGCTCGGCGTCCCGGTGACGGCGTGCGTGGCCGTCGAGGACTCGCCGGACGGAGCGGCCTCGGCCGACGCCGCCGGCTGCACCGTCCTGGTCGTCCCCTCGCTCCTGCCGGTGCCGGTGGGCCCCGGCAGGATCTTCGCGGACAGCCTGGAGGACGTGTCCCTCGACGGCCTGCGCCGCCACGTCCGGGAGAGAGCCACCGGCCTCTGACCCGGAAGCGGCCGGAGCGCGCGACGGACCCGTCCCGGGACTCCCCGATCCCGGGACGGGCCCGCGCCCCTTCCGCCGGTCAGCCGGCCGTACGGGCGAACAGGCCGGGCTCGTACGAGCCGCCCGGGCTGCGCACGATCACGGCCATCCGGGTGGCCGCGTTGATCAGGGCGACCAGGCAGACCAGCGCGCCGACCTGGTCGTCGTCGTAGTGCTCGCGCACCTCGGCCCAGGTCTCGTCGGACACCCCGTGGTCACCGAGCCGGGTGCCTTCCTCGGCGAGCGCCAGCGCCGCCCGCTCGGCCTCGGTGAACACGGTGCTGTGCCGCCAGGCGGCGACCAGGCTGAGCCGGACCGCGGTCTCGCCCGCGGCCGCGGCCTCCTTGGCGTGGGCGTCCACGCAGAATCCGCAGCCGTTGATCTGGCCGACCCGAAGCTGCACCAGCTCCCGCAGGGACTTCGGCAGCGTCGACTCCTCCAGGGCCGACGAGGCGGTGGAGAACCGCTTGGCGACCTTCGTGGAGGTCGGGCTGTCGAACAGGTCGAAACGGGGTTCCATGACGGTGTCCTCACTCGTGGTGTCGTGTGCCGCCCCGTGGGGCGAACACAAGACGCCGCCGCCCCGGGCCGTGTGACGGCACGGCGCTGTGGCGTGGATCACCCGAAGCGGGTGTCACGGAACGACGGCGGCCGGCGTCTGGTGCACGGCGCACTCGAGAGCGAACGGGCAGGAGCCGGCGATGGACGACAGGACCGAGAAGGACGCGACGCAGGACGTCACCGAGGCGTTCGTGGCCCACCGCAGGCTGCTCTTCACCGTCGCGTACGAGATGCTCGGCTCCGCCGCCGACGCCGAGGACGTCCTGCAGGAGACGTGGCTGCGGTGGGTGGGGGTCGATCCCGGCACCGTACGGGATCCACGGGCGTACCTGGTCCGGATCACCACCCGCCAGGCCCTGACCCAGCTGCGCGCGCTCGGCCGCCGCAAGGAGTCCTACCTCGGCCCCTGGCTGCCCGAGCCGCTGCTGACCGCGCCCGACGTCGCCGAGGACGCCGAGCTCGCCGAGAGCGTCTCCCTGGCGATGCTGCTCGTCCTCGAGACCCTCACCCCCACCGAACGCGCGGTGTTCGTCCTGCGCGAGGTGTTCGACCTGGCGTACGACGAGATCGCCGAAGCCGTCGACAGGACGCCGGCCGCGGTCCGTCAGGTCGCCCACCGGGCGCGCGCCCGCGTCGCCGCGCGCCGACCGCGCACCGTCGCCTCCGCCGCGGAGACCCGCCGCACCGTCGAGGCGTTCCGCCGGGCGGTCGAGACGGGCGACCTGCGGCGCCTGCTCGACGTCCTCGCGCCCGACGTCGTCCTGCTGACCGACGGCGGCGGGGTCGTACGGGCCGCCCTGGCGCCCGTCGTGGGGGCCGGGGAGGTGGCGCGGGTCCTCGGCAGGATCGGCGCCGCGGCGGTGCTCCGGCCGGCCCGGATCAACGGCGGTCCGGCGCTGATCGTCCTCCTGGACGGCGAGGTCGACACCGTCCTCGCGATGCGCGTCGGCGACGGCCTCGTCACCGGTCTCTACGCCGTGCGCAACCCCGAGAAGCTCTCGTACCTGGACGGGGAGACAGCCCTGAGCCGCTGAGCCGCCGGGCGCTGAGCCGTCGAGCCCGTTTCCGGACGAACGCCCGGCTGTCCCTCCACCCCCCTCCTTCCTATGCTGGGGGAAGGAGAGGTGAGGAGGGCCGCGATGGCCGCCGTCGCCGTGCACAGCGCCGTCCTGGGGGAGGGGCGCCCCACGCTTCCGTACGCGGAAGCCGGCCGGCCGGGGGGCACACCGCTCGTCCTGGTGCACGGCTACCTGGACTCCTGGTGGACGTTCGAGCCGATGCTGCGCCGCCTGCCTCCGGGCCTGCACGCGTACGCCCCGACCCAGCGCGGCCACGGCGACGCCGACAAGCCGCCCGACGGCTACCTGCCGGAGGACCTCGCCGAGGACCTGGTCGCGTTCATGGACGGCGTGGGCATCGGGCGGGCGGTCCTGGTCGGCGGGTCGAGCGGCGGTGTGCAGGCCCGCATCGTCGCGGGCCGCCGACCGGACCGGGTGGCGGGACTCGTCCTGCTGGGCGTCCCGGCCACCCTCGTGGACAAGCCGAGGGCCGCGGAACTCTGGGAATCGGTCCGGGAGTTGAAGGACCCCGTGGATCCGGCGCTCGCGGCGGCCATGGCCGACGGCCTGACGGCGACCCCCATGGGCCGCGGCTTTCTGCAGACCGTCGCCGACGAGTGCCTCAAGGCCCCGGCCCGCGTCTGGCGCGAGACCCTGCGAGGTCTGCTCGAGACCGACCTGCGGGCCACCCTCAGGGGCATCCTCGTCCCCACCCTGGTCGTCTGGGGCGACCAGGACCCGATCCTGACCCGCGAGGACCAGCAGACGATCCTCGACACGATCCCCGACTCCCGGCTCCTCGTCTACGAGGGCGTGGGTCACGTCCCGTACTGGGAGGACCCGGAGCGCGTGCTCCGCGATCTGACCGACTTCCTGGCCGACCGGGCGTGAGGCCCGGAGTTCAGGACCGGTCCGCGCCGGACAGGGCGTCGGTGATCAGCCGGGTGGCGAAGTCGCGGTCGTCGGTGATCCGGTTGATGACCTCCGCCAGGAGGAAGGCGGTGGCCTCCAGGGCGTTCATCTCCTCCAGGGTCCACTCCCCGTACTGCCCGCGCCACAGGCTCGGGCTGAGACCGGTGCCCGCCGCGATGGCCAGACCGGCCATGGTGGGGACGGCCTCGGGCCGGATGGTCCTGGTCATCCTGAGCATCGTGGTCACCAGGTTGGGCACGACGTACTCGACCACGTCCCTGTCGTGCTCCTCGCAGGCCGTCCGCAGCCACTTCATGTACATGAAGATGATCGTGCACACGCCGTCCAGGAGGTCCTGCGCACCCGTGGGCCCCAGGGAGGCGGTGAACTGCTCGTCCAGTCTCCGCCGTTCGGGATCGACCTCGGTCCTGCCGTCGTAGATGGCCTTGAGCCGGGAGTCGATCAGCATCATCGCCGCGCTCACGTCACCGGCGGGGGCGTACTGGGGGTCGCAGGACGACGGCACAGGATCCTCCTCACGCGGCCGCGATCGGGCGGCCGACGAGTCCGTACGCTAGACCGCCGCCCATCCGGAGGTCCGGCGAATCCCGAGGGAAGCCCCTCAGGGGTGACGCCGGACGGAACGACGACGCCGGACGGAACGACGCCGCCGCCTCAGACCTCGGGCAGGGAGGGGTCGGGCGTCCACGGGTGGGGGGCGGTGACGGCCCAGCGTTCGTGGTCCCGCCACTCCCCGTCGATGTAGAGATAGGCGGGCGACACCCCTTCGTAGCGGAAGCCCAGTCGCCGGACCAGGGCCAGGGACGCCTTGTTCGCCGGCTGGATGCAGGCCTCCAGCCGATGGAGCCGCAGTTCGGTGAAGGCGTACCGGAGGACGAGGGCGATCCCTTCGGTCATGTACCCGGACCCCGCGGACGGGGCGAAGGCCGCGTAGCCGAGGGACGCGCCCTGGTAGCGGCCCCGGATGATCGAGTTGATGTTGACCGTGCCCGCGGCCTCGCCGGTCTCCCGGACGCGGATCAGGAACCCCCGGTTGGTGCCGTCGTCGAAGCGGCGCATCCAGTCCTGGAACTCCTCCGCCGTCGCGGGCAGTTGCATCCACGGCCGGTGCAGTGCGGAGCTGGCCCGCACGAGCGTGCAGAACTCGTCCTGGTCGGAGCGGGTGAGCGGGTGCAGTTCGACCCGCGGTGTCGTCGTGAGCATGGGCCCACGTTAGGGCCTGGGGCGGTGGGCTCCGAGAGCCGGTACGGCTCGGGCACCGCAACTGCCGTACGACTGCCGCCGGCGAGTGCCGACCCCGCGCGTCCGGCGTACCTACGCTCCTGACTCCCAACCACCGTGAGACAGGAGTACGTCATGGAGAGTCCGACGCGTAGGGCGGCCGCGGCCGGGGCCGCCGCGTTGCTGGCCGCGGGCCTGGTGGCCGTGGTCGGTGCGGAGGGCGAGCCGGCGCCGGTCCGGTCCGACCGGATCACGACGGTGGCCCAGCTCAAGGAGAGCATCGGGGTCGCCGCCGAACTGGACCGGCAGAACGGGGCCGCCGAGATCGGCGGCAACACCGGCGGCCAGGCGACGCTCACCGCCCGCACCGCCTGCTGAGACGGAGAGGTGACCACCGTGGGCGGAAAAGAGCCGGCGCAGACGTGGTGCCCCAGCGGCGAGGCGCACACCCCGGAGTCCGTCGTCCTGGGCGTACGGTCCGGGCGGGACGGCGACGTGGTCTATCTGGCCGATCCGGTGCCGGCGTCCGAGGTGCTCGGCGACATACCCCCGGACATCGAACCGCGCCGCATCCTGCGCTTCGCCTCGCACTGCGTGAGCGACTGCGTGAACCGCCGGGGCGCCGACTGCACGCTGGTCGAGCGCGTCATGGCGCGGCCGGTCGCGCGTGAGGACGGCTCCGTCCCGCGGTGTCATCTGCGGCCCCGGTGCCAGTGGTGGACCCAGACCGGTGTCGCCGCGTGCCTGCGGTGCCCCGCGGTCGCGACCCGCCATCGCGTCGACGACACCCTGGCCGAACTGGTGGCCGACCCGGCCACGACGCAGGAACAGCTCGACGCCTGGATCGCGGCGGCCGGCTGAGCACCCCGCCGGCCGTGCCGGAGGCCCCCGACCACGCGGTCGGGGGCCTCCGGCGGCATCCGGCACCGGTCGACGGCGCTCCGGTGCTTCAGCCGCTCCGGTGCCTCAGCCGAGTTCCGCCGGGTCGCCGGTGGCGATGTCGAGCCGCTCGGCGAGGCTGGTGAGGGCCGCCCCGAGGGGAAGCGCCACCCGGGAGAGGGCGTGGCGGTCACCGCGCGTCGGATCCCGGTTGATGATCAGCACGGGCTTCCCCGCCTGGGCCGCCTGGCGGACGAACCGGAGGCCCGACATCACCGTGAGCGAGGAGCCGAGCACCAGGAGTGACGCCGCCTCGTCGACCAGCCTCCGGCAGTGCTCGACCCGCCGGGGCGGGACGGCCTCCCCGAAGAACACCACGTCGGGCTTGAGAATGCCGCCGCACTGCGCGCAGGGCACCACCCGGAAGTCGCCGACCTGCTCGTCGGTCAGGTCGGCGTCGCCGTCCGGGTTGATCCCGGCCGCCACCGGCCGGAAACCCGCGTTGGCCTCCTCCAGCCGCCGCGCGAGCTCACGGCGCGGGCTGTACGTGCCGCAGGAGAGGCAGACGACCCGGGCCAGGCTGCCGTGGAGCTCCACGACCCCTCCGCTGCCGGCGGCCTGGTGCAGACCGTCGACGTTCTGGGTGATCACGCCCGAGAGCAGACCGTGGCGAGCGAAGGCGGCGACGGCCCGGTGCCCGGCGTTGGGCAGCGCGCGACCGAAGGTGCGCCAGCCGAGGTGGCTGCGCGCCCAGTACCGGCGCCGGGCCTGGGCGCTGCCGGTGAAGTCCTGGAAGGTCATCGGGGTGTGCCGGCTGAGGCTTCCCCCCTGACCCCGGTAATCGGGGATGCCGGACTCGGTGGAGATCCCCGCGCCGCTGAGCACCAGCACGCCACCGGCGTCCAGGGCGTCGAGGACCGGCCCCAGGTCCGTCGTGGCCGGCGGCAGGTCCTTGTCGGGGGTCCAGCTCAGAGTAGGACGCATGCGCATGCCGCCAGGGTACGAAACGGCCCCCTGGTTCGCCCTCCCGCAGCCGAGGGGGCCGGCGTCCGCCGTCCCCCCCCCCCAGGACCGGCCGGGCGCCGACTGGTCAGTTCATGAGGAGGAGTCGCGTGTGGGAGACGAGCTTCCGGTTGACGCTGGTGCTCTGCACGAAGATGGTGAAGTCGTCGTTGTGATCGGGCTTCACCCGCGTCTCCACGTCCGGCAGACCGAGCAGGGCCCGGGCCTGCGGCCCCGTGTACACCCGGTCCGTCTTCTTCTCCAGCACCGCGATCTGCTTCCGGGCCTGGATCTTCTCCGTCTTGCTCAGCTGGTAGAACGCGCAGCCCGTGCGGTACGTGTGCCCGGACTCGACGACCCACTCCCGGATCCCCGCGTCACGGGCCACCGGAATCAGCCGGTACTCCGACGGGTCCGCCGGAGTGAGGCCGGCCGCCTCGATGGTCTTCTTGTTGACCGCCTCCGCGCCCGTGGAGAACACCGCCCGCGAGCCGCGGATGCCCTTGGTGCGCCCCACCATGAACTTCTCGGTGGCCTCGCGGATGACCTCCCCGGCCTCCTCCAGGCCCTGGGTGCTGGTGGCGTCCCAGATGGCGATGTTCTCCTTCGGGAAGCCGCAGTTCATGGCCTCCCGCCTGCCCATCTGGTCCGGTACGAGGACGGCGAGGGTCCAGTTGTCCTCCTGGGTCGCGATCATCTCGGCCATGGCGTCGACCAGTTCGCGCGCGGTGCCGGCCGGGGCGTCGGGGCAGCGGTGACTGGCGTTCTCCTGGCCGTCCGTCAGGACGAACGTCAGGAAGCTGTGGTCGCCGTACAGCTGGGCGGTCTGCGCCAGCTCCCGCTGCGACTTCAGCGCGGCGGCCAGCAGCGCGGTCATGCCGCCGGCCCGGTACAGCTGCTTCAGCGAGGGCATCCGCAGGACGTCCTTGTCGTAGATGACGCACTCCACCTTGTCGGCGAAGACGTACACCGTGACACGGGTCTCCTGGTCCAGTTCCCCCGACCGGCGGGCGAGATAGGCGATCTGCTGGTCCGCCACCTCCACGACCTTGCGGCTCAGGTGCGACATCGACGAACTGGCGTCCAGCACAAGGGCGACGTGATTGATGTAGTTCTGGGTTCCGGACAAGACAGCTTCCCCCTCTTTCCGACTGGATGCTCCTACCGTCTCACCCGCCACTGACAATCGGCCCGGCTCCCGTCCAGGGTGCGGAACCCACCCTTCCGGTCACTCCGGGCGGTTGAAGCGATGCGTCGCCCACAGCAGGGCCGCCACGCCGCCGGCCAGGAGCAGGGCGGCTTCGAGGAGCAGCGGCGGCTGCCGGCCGGCCCACTCGATCCCCACGGCGGCCGCCTGGTCCGGCACCCGCAGGGCGATGATGCGGCGGAGGAGGTCGACCGCGTACGCCAGGGGATTGACGTCGGACAGCGCCCGGGCCCAGGCGGGCAGGGACGTGAGGGGGAAGAAGCCGCCGGAGAGGAACAGCAGCGGCATCATCACCACGCCGAGCAGGGTGTGGAACGTCTCGGCCCTCCGCAGGCTCACGGCCAGCGCCAGGGCCAGGGAGGTGACGGTGAAGGAGGCCAGGACCATCCCGGCGAGGAGCAGCCCGAGGAGGACCGGGTCGTAGGGCAGGCCCGCCACACCGGCCAGACTGAGCAGGACGGCCCCCTGGACGGCGGCGGTCAGGGTGCCGCCGGCGCAGCTTCCCAGGAGCAGGGTGGAGCGGCGGACCGGGGCCATCAGGAGCTCGCGCAGATAGCCGCTCTCCCGGTCGGTGATCAGACGGATGCCGACCATGATGGCGGGCGTCTGCACCGTCATCATCAGCATCCCGGGGAAGAGGTAGGCCTGGTAGCCGACGCCCAGGGAGGCCTGGGGGATGAGGGCGGCCAGTCCGCCTCCGAGGATGAGGAGGTAGAGCGCCGGGTGCAGCAGCATCAGCGCCGTGTGGGTGCGCTGGCCGGCGAGGCGCAGCAGATCGCGGTGGACCAGGGCGTGGACGGCGCGCAGTTCGCGCCGCAGCCGGGTGGTCCGTTCGCCGCCGTTCGCCTCCGGGGACTCCCAGGTGAGGGCGCTCATCGGCCACCTCCCGACTTGGTCGTGGCCGGGGCCGCGCAGGGGGCGGGAGGAGCGGCGGGGCGGCCGGGTTGTGCGGCGCCGAGGCTGCGGCCGGTGTGGTGGAAGAAGACGTCGTCGAGTGTCGGCGGGGTCGCGGAGGCGGCGTTCACCGCGATGCCGCTCGCCTCCAGCGCCGCGCACAGCCGGGGGATCCAGGCGCTGCCGCCCGGGACCCGCAGGGAGACGCCGCCCGCGTCGACGGTGACGGCTCGGTCGGGCGGCAGCAGGCGGCGCACGACCTGCCGGGCCGCCGTGTCGTCGCCGGTGCGGAGGACGACCAGGTCGTCCCCGATCGCGGCCTTGAGCGCCTCCGGCGCGCCCTGTGCCACCAGCCGGCCGCGGTCGATGATGGCGAGGCGGTCGCAGTTCTCCGCCTCCTCCAGGTAGTGCGTGGTGACGAAGAGGGTGCTGCCGTGCCGTTCGCGCAGCGTCCGCAGGTGCTGCCAGACCTGGGCCCGGGCGTGGGGGTCGAGTCCGGTGGTCGGCTCGTCGAGGAACAGCACGCCGGGGGCGTGCAGCAGTTGGCGGGCGATCTCCAGGCGCCGCCGCATGCCGCCGGACAGGGTGCGCACGGGGGAGCGGCGCCGGTCGGTCAGGTCGGCCGTCTCGAGGACTTCGGCGGTGCGCCGGCGGGCGTCGCGGCGGGACAGGCCGTAGAGGCGGGCGTGGATGTGGAGGTTCTGTTCGGCCGTCAGGTCCGGGTCCACGGCGCTGTGCTGGAAGAGCATCCCGACCCTTCGCCGTACCGCGCGGGGCTGGGCGAGGACGTCGACGCCGGCCACCGTGGCACGGCCGGCCGTGGGGCGGGCCAGCGCGCACAGCATGGCGATGGTGGTGGATTTGCCCGCCCCGTTGGGGCCGAGGAACGCGAAGGTCTCGCCCCGCTCCACGTCCAGGTCCAGGCCGTCCACGGCATGGGTGGTCGTGCCCTCCGGGCCGGGGTAGCTCTTGACCAGGCCCCGCGTGCTGATGGCGTACGCGGACTCGGGAAGGTCCTCCGGTGCGGGTGGGCTCGCCGGGGCGGCCGTCCTGAGGGCCGCGGGGGCGAGATCGTCATCGCCGACGTGTCGCTGCATGGTCTGGTCCTCGTCTGGGGGTTCGCCGGGACGGCGGCCCCCGGCGCGGCCGGCCGCGCCGGGGGCATGCCGCTGTTCCGGTCGTGATTCCGGCCGGCGGCTGCCCGGGACAGCCGCCGGCCGGATGGTGGTGCCTGGCCTAGGCGCAGCTGATGCCGATGCAGACGGTGTTGAGGAGGGTCAGCAGGCCGACGCACTCACACGTCTCGCCCGCCGCCAGTCCGTCGGCGCCGACGGGGTCGGTCTCCGGAAGGGCGTGGAGGCGGGCCAGCAGTTCGAGGTCCTGGTTCTCCATGGTTTTCTCCTTCTCTGAGGGGCGGCAGCACTTTTCTGCCGCTCGACCCGGCATCCGGACTCGTCCGGATGCCGGGAGTCTGTGGGATGTCCGCAGGGGGAAGGCCGGGACGACGGCGGACGCGTCGGTCCCGTTCGCGGAGCGGCTCGTGGTTCACGGAGCAGCTCGTGGTTCGCGGTTCGCGGGGAGGGGCGGGGGCCGCCGCGTGCCGGGCTCCCGGCCCCGGTCGCTCAACCCCGCTGCTCGACCGTCCAGTGCCGAGGGCCGCCGTGAAGGGTCCTCAGGAGGAAGGCGAGGATCCCGGCGGAACCGTCGCTCCAGCTGGTCGAGACCTCCCCGTACTCGTTGGGGAAGACCACGTGTCCCTGGCGCCGGGTGCCCTCGGCCAGGATGAGGCCCGCCAGTTCCCCGGCCATGTCCCGGTGGACGGGGTCTCCCGTGGCGTCGGCCAGGTCGAGGAGGAAGTCGCCGTTGCCCGCCAGACCGTGGCACTGGGAGAGCGGGGCGCGGGAGGCGCGCTCCGCGACGGCGTGGGCGCTGCCGCGGGCGAGGTCGCCGAACCTGTCGTCGCCGGTGGCCTGCCACAGCCTGACGAGGAAGGTGCCGATGCCCGCCGAGCCGTGGCACCAGTACGGGGCCGTGGGCAGGTCACCGGACTGGGCGGGCCACTGCGCCGCCTCGCCGATGCGCACGGCGTCGGCCACGAGGCCCTCCCCGACCTCCAGGGCCGTCGCCCTGTGGTCGGGCTGCCGGGAGAGGTCCGAGGCGGCGAGGAGGAAGAAGCCGATGCCGGCCGCCCCGTGGGCGAAGCCGAGATAGCGTTTGCCGTCCTCGGGGGAGTCGGCTTCCGCGGGGACCGGCCAGCCCACTCCGGACGGCTCGCGCCGGGCGGCGGCCGTCAGCCGGTCGGCCGCGTCGACGGCCAGGTCGGCGAAGCGCGCGTCCCCGGTGTGCCGCCACAGATGGAGGGCGGCGAGTCCGCTGCCGGCGGTGCCGTGGGTGACGTCGTGGTGGGGCGTCCGCTGCGGGGGCGCCAGCGCCAGGTCCAGCGCGTGCTCTACCAGCCGCCGGTCGTCGATGGCGCGTCCTGCGTCGTACAGCGCCCACGCGGTGCCGCGGCCGCCGAAGTGCAGCCCGGGGCGCGGGGAGCGGAGGTCGGTACGGTCCGCGATCCAGCGGCCCGCGGTGGAGAGGAGCCCCGGCAGGCGTGGGTCGCCGGTGACCTCGAAGTACCGCGTCAGCACGGCCAGGACCCCCGCCGCCCCTTGCTGGACGGTGCACGGGTCGCTCTCCCCGGTCAGCGTCGACACGGGCCACAGCCGGTCGTCCGCCGGAGTCATCGAGTCGACGAGGTGGTCCACGAGCCCGGCCACCACCTCGTCCGCCGTCCGGCCGTCCGGCACCGGGCCGGCGACGGCGGAGGCCCCCGGCCTCCGTACGGCGGTCGTCTCCGCGCTCCCGGGCCGCGCCGCCGGGTGGTCCGTTCTCCGCAGCGCCTCCCGGGCCCTGGACGGGTCCCACCGCTCGGCCGGGTCGTCCCTCATCAGCCCGAGGATCATGTCCACCACAGCGTCCGGCAGCCGCAGCGGCCCGGTGCAGGCCGCGAGCCACGCGGCGAGCCGCTCCTCGGCCGGCCGGCCGACCGGCTCCTCGGGCAGCAGGTTCGGGACCTTCCCGGCCAGGACGAAGCACGCGGTGGCGCCGAGGCTGTAGTAGTCGGCCGTCGGCCGGACGGGCGCGTCGGCCAGGCGCTCGGGGGCGCTGAAGCCGGGCGTTCCCACGCGGGTCGGCAGAGCGTCCTCGTCCTCCAGGACCGCGAGCTCCAGGTCGATGAGGCACAGCCCGCCGTCCGGGCGGACCATGACGTTGCCCGGGGTGAAGTCCCGCAGGACCAGGCCGCGGGCGTGCGCCGCCGCCACCAGGTCCACCAGGCGCGCGACCTGCGCCAGCGCGTCGGCGCGGTACCGCTCGGCCCCCACGTCGCGGAAGTGTTCGGCCACCCAGGTGCGCAGCGTCACGCCCGGCACCTCGTCCTGGGCCAGGAAGAGGTGCCCGGCGTGCTCGAACAGCGCCACCGCTTCCGGGGCCAGTCCGGTGCCCTTGAGCTTCTCCAGCGTCCGCGCCTCGGCGCGCAGCCAGTCCCGGACGTCGCCGCCGGAGGCGTCGCCCTCCACGTGCGGCCGGGCCTCCTTGATCACCACGCCCGCGCCCGTACGGGTGTCGCTGCCCCGGTAGACGCCGCCCTTGTTCGTCTGCCGGATCGCCTCCCGCACCGCGAAGCGGCCGCCGAGCACCACCGGACGACTCGTCGCCTCCCCGTCCTGCGGTGCCACCGGCACCGAGGCGGGGAACGGACAGACGGCCCAGGGCGGCGGCGCGTACCGGCCGGTGCGCTTGTCCTCCACGGGGTTGCCGTCGGGGTCCTCGATGAACCACACCAGCAGGCCGTCGTCCGACAGCCGCCGGCGGCCGACGAAGGCCCCGTAGCGGTAGTGCACCAGGCTGTGGGGGGCGTAGGGCTGGTCGGACAGGATCCGCGGACCGGCCAGCCCCGTCGTCGCCGCGTGCAGGTCACGGGCGAGCGCGGCCGCCTCGGCGTCGGAGCGCGGGTAGACGGTGATGAACTTGCCCGCGTTCCCGCGCGGCGTCGCCCTGGAGTTCAGCGCGCCGACCCGCTCCAGCGACCGGGCGAACTTGAAGCCGGACTTCTCCCGCAGCAGCACGTCCAGGGCCTTGGTGAGGACCTCGGGCGCGGAGGCGGCCGTGGCCGACACGTGCAGCTTCCATCCCTGCTCGCGCCGCGTCGCGGGCACGGGTGCGACCCGGCACCACATGTCGTCCGCCTCGACCGCCCAGCGCGCACGCGTACCCGTGGCGTGCAGCGCCCGGCGGAGCAGGTCTTCCAGTTCGACTTCGGTAGCGCTCGTCATTGCCTGTCCCTCTCAACGGTGAGGACCGCTGACGGGAAGGTGCCCGGTGGCATAAACGGACCAACACACACCCACCTGGATTCACTGCATTCAGTGAGCGCACGATGACGTACAGCCAAGAGAGGGGCGCGCCCCAGCGCAGAGGAATGCGCTGGGGCGCACGACGTCACGCCCGGCAGCCGGAATCGGCCACGACGTAGTGACCGGGGGCGGTCTGCTCCAGGGTGTGGGTGGTGAACGTGTTCCACAGCCCCATGGCCTGGCCGGAGCCCGTGGCGTAGGTGAGGCCGCCGCTCTGATAGGCGCGTCCGGCGACCGTGTGGTCGTAGTTGCTCGCCGTGTGGCACGTCGGCGTGTACCCGGTCGTCGTCGCCGTCACGGCCGCCGACACCGGACCCGCCGCGCCCGAGGCGTCGACGGCCGCGACCGTGTAGCCGTACGCCGTCCCCGGGGCGAGGCCGGTGTCGGTGTACGCGGTCGAGGACGTGCCGCCCACCTTCGTACCGCCGCGGTGGATCTCGTACGAGACCGCGCCGGGCACCGCGTCCCAGCGCAGGGACGCGGTCGTGTCGGTGACCGAGGCGACCGCCAGCCCGGCGGGGGCGGGCAGGGAGCCGGGGGCGGGCTCCTGCCCGGCGCCGTCGAGGCCCCAGAAGCGTGCGGTGTGGTAGCTGGAGCAGATGGTGTCGAGGTAGTACGTGCCGGTGCTGCCACACTGGTCGGGGCCGCTCCCCGGGTCGACCGCGAGGCCGTGGGC
Organism: Streptomyces sp. NPDC053513; assembly: GCF_044544765.1. NCBI lineage: Bacteria > Bacillati > Actinomycetota > Actinomycetes > Kitasatosporales > Streptomycetaceae > Streptomyces > Streptomyces sp. NPDC053513. Next base: position 87,055 of record NZ_JBITXP010000008.1, on the reverse strand, counting down.
CATGCCGGACAGGGAGTAGACCTGGACGGCGGGCCTGCCGGAGGCGTCGTCGTACTCGCTCAGGGTGGTGCCCCCGCTCAGGCTCCGGGTGCGGGAGGGCGTCTGGCCGATCCCCCAGACGTCGGTCCACTGGTCGCGCAGCTCGGTGGCGTTGGCCGGCCTGACGGTGGTGTCGGCGGTGCCCTGCCAGATCGCCACCCGGGGCCAGGACGCGGTGCCGGCGGGGGCGGCCGAGCGCACCAGGGCGCCCCATTGCGCGGGGCTCCTGTCCGGCGGGCTGTACATGCAGGTGTACGCCGTGGACACGCTGTTCGCGCAGAACGCGGGCAGCCCGGAGGCGATGGAGCCGCCCGCGAAGACGTCGGGGTAGGCGGCGAGCATGTTCGCGGTCATGCCGGCCCCGGCGGACAGTCCGGTGATGTACACCCGCCGGGTGTCGCTGCCGTACTGGGCGACGGCCTTGTCGACCATCTGCCTGATCGACAGCGCCTCGCCCTGCCCGCGCGCGCTGTCGCCCGGCTCGAACCAGTTGAAGCAGGAATTGGCGTTGTTGGCGCTGCTCGTCTGCGGGAGGACCAGCGCGAAGCCGTACCGGTCGGCGAACGTCGGCCAGCCGGAGTGCGCGTAGTAGTCGCTCGCGCTCTGCGTGCAGCCGTGCAGGGCGACCACGAGCGGCGCGCCGGCCGGCAGCGCGTCGGGCACGTAGGCGTACATGGACAGGTTGCCCGGATCGGAGCCGAAGCCGGAGACCTGGGTCAGGCCCGCGGCGGACGCCTGCGGACCCAGGGCGACCAGACCGCCGGCCAGGGCCAGGGCCCCCGCGGCGGCGGTGAGCCGGCGGCGGATGCCCGCGACGAGCCGGCGGCTCTTCGTGAAGCGGAGCGGAGGGTACGGCTGTCCCATGACGACTGCCTCCAGTGGGGGTGGACACGAGGTGCACCGACCGCGGCGGCCGGTGTGGCGTGCATCATGGGGGCGCCCGCCCCGCCTCGGACATGGGCGGGACGACCAGGCTTGACCGGAGGCTTGTGTGACAGCGGTCCATGACCGCCGCAGAGCCGGGCCCGCGAGCGGGGCGGGAAAACCGGCCGGGCCCGCGAGCGGGCGGGGAAACCGGCCGGGCCCGCGAGCGGGCGGGAAAAGGAGCGGGTCCGAGGGCGTAGCCTGCCCCCGGACCCTGTCGATGCCGCTCACATCGCACGCCGGCACGCTTGAGGACCCGGGTCATTCGTCATTGCGTCGCGTCCTGCCTTTGGACCACCGCCGATCGAGCTCGGCGGACCAGATTCGAACTGGCATTTCGACGCACCAGGGCCCGGGCCCGGTCGATCCGGCGATGAGCGGCGGATGCTGAGTCTGGAGCAATAGTCTGAGATTGACCGCGGCCTGCCTCTGCCTGGTTGGGCCATCCCGGCGGGAAGTGCCGGGAGGAGGACTCGAACCTCCACTGGAACCGCGGATGTCACGACAAGGCTCAGCTTCAGCTTTGCGCTCCTCGCGCACCCCGGCCGTGTTCTGTGGCCGGGGAGTCTGTGGTGTCCCCGCTACCCGAAGAGGTAGCCGAAGACGGCGTCGCCGACCCGCCGGTCGGTGACCTCGGCGCTGTTCGCCTCCTCACGGGCGAACTTCACCGCCTGCTGGAGCTTCTCCACCCGCTCCAGGAGTTCGTTGACCCGGCGTGCGGGCAGCGCGCCCGAGAACTTCACCGTGGTCCAGTAACCGACCGGCACGTCCTCGTAGTAGACCTCGACCTGGGCCGGGTGCTTGTCCGTCGCCTCCGCCTTCACGTGGTTGCGCGGCACCTTCTTCGTCCGGACCGTGCGCACGACCTCGGTCTTCCACGCGTCCGTCGACGGGTCCTGCGTCCACGACTCCGCCGCGTCGAGGACCGGGAGCTTGCGGACGAAGGTGTTGATGTCGGTCAACTGCTTCTCCAGGAAGAGCAGGTACGCCACGGGCACCTGCGCCACGAGCACGCGCCCGTCGACCGTGATGTCCGCACGCGCCTCGCAGTTCGCCCAGTCCTTGGTGGCCGTCACGTCGAAGAGCCGGGTCAGCGCCCGCGCGGTGTCGCGCAGCACGTCCTCGGCCTTCACCTGCACCAGGGTCGACTCGGGCGGCAACTGCTCGCCCTCCTCGTCCTTCGGCTGGTAGGTACGGGAGATGCCGGCGAGCAGCGCGGGCTTCTGCAGGCCGTGATGGGCCGCCGTCAGGTCCTGGTGCGCCCGGGACTTGACGCCCTTCTCCACTGCGATGATCTGGTTGAGTTTCGTCGCCACGTCGCCGACCTTAGGGCGGGGACTCGGCCCGGTCGAACGATTTTTCGTGACTTCGTGACCGGGCGGCCCCCCGCGGGGCCGTCGGTGCGTGCCGTGGTGATTTCGGTAAGACTCCGTCACAGAACCGTGAAACAGGTGCGCGAACCTGGTGTTCACCTCAGCGCAGTTCGTGCGTTGTCATCGGGGGGAGTACCACCATGAGTTCCGTTCGCAGAGCCGCCCTCGTCCTCGTCGCCGCGTCCGCGCTGGCACTCACCGCCTGCGGGCCTTCCGAGGACGGAGCCGCGGGCGGCACCGGCGCGCCGACCGCGACGCCGCCCGCCGCCACCCCGTCCACCCCGGTGAAGCCCACGAAGCCCGCCGAGTCCTCGAAGCCGTCGACGCCCGCCACGCCGTCGAAGCCGGTCAAGGTGCCGACGCCCGCCAAGCCGGTCTCGCCGTCGACCGATCCGGACTACGACGTCTTCCCGTGCAGCACGTACGACGTGACGTTCACGGCGAGTCTGGCCGAGTCCACGACCAGCAGCTACCTGCTGAAGATCACCAACAAGAGCGGCAAGCCGTGCCGGGTGCTCGGCCACCCCGTCGTGACCTTCGGCGACCTGGACGGACAGGCGAAGAAGCGGGGTGCCGCCCCCGGCGTCGAGGACGCCATCCGGCTCGCCCCGGGCGAGTCCGCCTACGCGGGGCTGATGGGCGGCCTGAAGGGACCCAAGAGCAAGACGGTCTCCTCGATCGCGATGACCATGGACACCGAGTCCGACCTGGAGCAGGTGCCGCTCAAGGCCTCGACGCCCGGTTTCAACGTCTCGGAGGAGAACTCCGTCACCGCGTGGATGGACAACGCCGAGGACGCGCTCAGCCTGTAGCCGCCCGCTCTTCCACCGCGGTCGTCCGGAGCCGGTCGCGGTGCCGCCCGGGTGGTCCGGAGCCGGTCGCGGTGCCGCCCGGGTCGGCCGGGGCAAGGCCCGGGTCGGCCGGGGCTTACCGCGTGTTCCCGGCGTCCCTCGGCGGTGGGGCCGCGGAGAGACGCCAGGTCCGCCGCAGCCGGCCGATGAACACGCAGGTCAGCGCTGTCCCGAGGGTTGCCCGCACGGCCGGGTGGGTCCACACGGCGGTGTCGAGCTGTCGCGCGAGCACGAAGGCGCCCATGGCGACGACGAACCAGCCGAACGCCGTGCGCAGCGCGTCCTGGGGGATGCGGCCCGCGAGCCGGCCGCCCACGAGGCTGCCGGCCACCGCCACGGCGGCCACGGTCAGGGCCAGGCTCCAGTCGAGCCGACCGCCCGAGAGGTGTCCGGCGAGCCCGGCGAAGGAGTTCATGCCGATGACGAGCAGCGAGGTGCCGACCGCGGCGCCCATCGGCAGCCCGCCGAGAACGGCGAGCGCCGGGACGACGAGGAAGCCGCCGCCCGAGCCCACCAGCCCCGTCACCGCGCCGACGGCGAGACCCTTGACCGCGATGCGCGTCGGCGGCTGTGGCTGAGCCCCGGCATGGGTCCGCCGCGCCTTCTCCAGGCCACGCCGGGGCCTGCGGAGCATCGCGACCGCCGTGACCAGCATCATCAGGCCGAAGGCGACGAGCAGGACCGTTCCCGGGAGGTGTTCGGCGAGCCGTCCGCCGCCGTACGCGCCGGCCATGCTGAACCCGCCGAGGAGCAGACCGGTCCGCCAGTGGACCCGGCGGGCCCGGGCGTGGGGGAGCAGCGCGGCGAGGCTGGTCACGCCGACCACGAACAGGGAGGTGGTGATCGCCTCCTTGGCGTCCTGCCCGGCCAGGTGGATCAGGATCGGCACCGTCAGGATCGAGCCGCCGCCCCCCAGGACGCCCAGGCTGAGACCGACGAGCAGGGACGCCGCGACGACCAGGGCGGTCACGAGGCGCTCCGCAGCCCCGCGATCAGCGCCCGGACGTCGGCGCGCGGCCCGCGGTTGTACGGCAGCCTGGACAGCAGCACGCCCATGGCGCAGGAGTTGCTGAGGGCCGCGTAGGTCAGGCCCGCCCCGATCGCGGTGCCGATCAGATGGGCGCCCGGGACGAACACCCCGAGGAGGCCGGTGGTCAGGACGACCGAGCCGGCCACGAGCCGGACCTGACGCTCCATGTCCCATCGCTCCGGACCCCGCTCGACGGGCGAGCCGGCCGTCTCCCAGGCGACGACGCCGCCCTCCAGGACGCGGAGGTCCGGCAGTCCGGCGTCGGCCAGGGTCTGCCGGGCCCGGGCGGCGCGCTGCCCGGACCGGCAGACGAGCACGACGTCCCCGTCGAGGTGGGGCAGGAACTCGGCACGGTGCTCGATCAGGGTCTGCAACGGCACGTTGTGCGAGCCCGGGATGTGCGCCGTGCGGAACTCGCCGGGCGTCCGCACGTCGAGCAGTCGCGGGGCGCGCCCTTCCTGGACGAGCCGGTGCAGGGCGGCGGGCGTGAGAGCCGGGGCGGGGGTGGTGCTCATGGGATTCCACTTCGAGTCGGTCCGTATATACCTAGGGGGGTATGTACGGGGTGATGAGGGGCCCGGGGTCGATGCGACCCGAGGGGGTGGTCAGGCGTCGGCGGTCCCGGCCGTCGGCGCCGTCAGGGCCCAGGCGGCGTAGCCGCCGAGGATGTCGGAGACATCGCGGAAGCCGCGCTGTCGCAGCAGGCTCGCGGCGATGGAGGAGCGGTGACCGCCGGCGCAGTGCAGGACCAGGGGCCGGTCGGTGGGCAACTCGTCCGTGCGGTGCGGGAGTTCGCCGAGCGGGATGTGCAGGGCCGACTCGATGGAACCGTTCGCCGCGCGCTCGCCGCAGCTGCGGACGTCGACGACGACCGGCGGCTGCTCGCCCGCGAGGGCGGTGCGCAGTCGGGCGGCGGTGATCCGGCTCGCGGGGGAGACCTCGTCGGCGAGCGACTCCAGGGCGTCCTCGGGGTTGCGCAGGTAGCCGACGACCCGGTCGAAACCGATCCGGGCGAGGCGGGTGACGACCTCCTCCTCCCGGTTCTGCGGGGCCATGACGAGCAGCTCGGCGGCCGGGTGGAGGACGGTGCCGGCCTGCTCGGCGAAGCGGCCGTCGGCGGGCACGTTCACCGCCCCGCGCAGATGTCCGGCCGCGAACTCCCGGGGGTCGCGCGCGTCGACCACGACCGCGCCGGCGGCCCGCAGTCCGGCGAACTCGTCGAGCGCCAGCGGGCGGGGAGCCGACGCGTCGTAGCGGGCGCGGTCCTTGCGGTTGAGCTCGGCGTCGTACGCGAAGTAGCCGGGCGCGGCCGGCTGTCCGGCGGTGACCAGCGCGACGAACTCCTCGCGACTCATCGGCGCGCAGGCGTAGTTGGTGGCCCGCTGCTCGCCGATGGTGGAGGACTTCTCCGCGGAGAGGTTCTTGCCGCAGGCCGATCCGGCGCCGTGCGCGGGGAAGACCCGCACCTCGTCCGGCAGGCCCATCAGCTTGTTCTGCACGCTGTCGTGGAGCATCGAGCCGAGCTCCTCGGCGGTCACGCCCGTCGAGGCGAGCAGGTCGGGGCGGCCGACATCGCCGATGAACAGCGCGTCGCCGGTCAGGACGCCGTACGGCACCTCGTCCTCGGCCCGCTCGTACACGAGGACGCTGATCGACTCCGGCGTGTGTCCGGGCGTCTCCAGGATCTCCAGGGTGACGTCGCCGAGGGAGATCCGCTCGCCCTCGGCGAGTGCGCGGATCGGGTACTCGGTCTCGGCGCGCCGGCCGTAACCGATCCAGGCGCCGGTCGCGTCCGCCATCTCCAGGTGCCCGGCGACGAAGTCTGCGTGGAAGTGGGTGTTGAGGACGCCGACCACCGTGAATCCGTGCGCGGCGGCGTCGGCGAGGTACTCGGAGACGTCCCGGCGCGGGTCGACGACCACCGCCCTGCCGGTGCGCTCGTCGGCGATCATGTAGGACGCCTGGGAGAGGCAGTCGAGGTAGTACTGCGCGAAGAACACGGCAATCCCTTCGTCAGGGGCGCGCGCCGATGCGCCGGGCGTGGATCGCGCACCGGAGCGTCGCTGTCGGATACCCCCGTGGGTATTTTCGTGCTCGACCGTAAGGGGGTCGGCTCGAAGAAGTCAAATACCCCCCTGGGTATTCTGGATCACCATGGGTGCCTCGTTTTGCCGGAACGGCAACAGCAGTGGCACGAGCGGGCCGCGGTGGGCGACGGTGCGTCCATGACCGACGACATCGCGGCGGGAACGCCCGCCTCCGCCCGTACCCCTTCGCCCGACGACGGATACCTGGGAGACCTCGCGGTGCGGGCGAAGTGGGACGAGGTCTACGCCGAGCGGGAACGACTCTGGAGCGGCCGGCCCAACGGCGCGCTCGTCGCCGAGGTCGCCGCGCTCACCCCCGGCCGGGTGCTCGACGTCGGCTGCGGCGAGGGCGCGGACGCCGTCTGGCTCGCGCGCGGCGGCTGGGACGTGACCGCGCTCGAGGTCTCGGGAGTGGCACTGGAACGGGCGGCCGAGCACGCCCGGGACGCCGGCGTCACCGTCCGCTGGGTCCATGCCGGCCTGGCGGAGGCGCCGCTCCCGCCCGCCTCCTTCGACCTGGTCTCCGCGCAGTACCCGGCCCTGCCGCGCACCCCCGACGCCGCGGCCGAACGCGCGCTGCTCTCGGCCGTCGCGGTCGGCGGCGTGCTGCTGTTCGTCCACCACGCCGGCATGGAGACCCGGCAGGCGGACGAGAGCGGCTTCGACCCGGCCGACTACGTCTGGCCCTCGGCGGTCACGGCGCTGCTCGACGAGGACTGGGCGGTGGAGGTGGACGAACAGCGGCCCCGCCTGGTCCCCGACGGCGGAGCCGGCGCGCACCACGCCCACGACCTGGTGCTGCGCGCGCGCCGACTGCGCTGAGCCCGCTCCGGCGGGTTCCGGGCGGAGCGGGCACGCGCGACTAGACGGACTCCAGCAGCTCCTTGAGCCGGGTCAGGTCGGCGGTGACCGTCTCGGCGTCGCGCTCGAAGTCGGCGTCGCTCGTCCCCGGCTGCCGCCGGAGGGTGAAGACCACTTCGCTCCCCGTGCCGTCGGCGATCACCCGGACCGGGTTGTGGAAGGTCTCCCCGGAGGGGAACGTGACGTCGTGGTCGAGCACGCCCAGTTCGTTGCGGGGCGAGAACCTGACCGTGACGCGTCCCAGGGGGGAGGAGTCCGCGACCCACTCGTCTCCGACCCTCTCGATGGAGCCCCCCAGCCCGTGGGCCCACGCGGGCAGGTTGGCCGGGTCCGACGCGTAGGCGTAGACCTCGTCGACGGTCCGGTCCACATGGACGCCGATGTGGCGCGATTCCTTGCCGGTGACGTTCATGGCGTCGACGTTACCGGCTGAACTCCTCCGCCAGCAGTTCCGCCGTCCCGGCCACCAGCGGGTTGTCGGTGGGGGCGTCCTCCTCGGGCTGCGTGCTGAGGACCGCGAGGACGATCGGCGTGCCGTCCGGCCGCCAGGCGATGCCGACGTCGTTGGCGCCGCCGTAGCGGGGGGAGCCGGTCTTGTCGGCGAGGATCCAGTCGGCGGGCAGGCCGCGGCCGAACTTCTCGGTGCTGGTGGTGTTGCGGAGCATCCAGTCGGTGAGCCGCTCGCGGTCGTGGGGCTCCAGCGCGTCGCCCAGCACGAGGCGGGCGTGGTCGAGGCCGATGGCGTACGGGGTGGTGGTGTCCGTGACCCGCCAGGGCTCCGCCGAGTTGAGCTCGGGCTCCCACCGGTCGAGCCGGGTGACGCGGTCCCCGATGGAGCGGCAGAAGCGGGTGATTCCGGTGGGGCCGCCCAGCTCCTCGAGGAGCAGGTTGCCGGCGGTGTTGTCGCTGAAGCGGATGGTGGCGTCGCAGAGTTCGGCGATGGTCATGCCGTTCGCGACGTTCTCGGCCAGCCCGGCGATCGGTGAGAGGCCCGACTTCGTGACGTACGCCCGGGTGTAGTGGACGCGCCGGGCGAGGAACTCCCCGTCGCGGTCGAGGTCGCGCAGCACGGCCGCGACGGCGAGCGTCTTGAACACCGAGGCCATGGGGAAGCGTTCGTGCGCCCGGTGGACCACGGTCCTGCCCGTTCGCATGTCACGGGCGAACACGCCGAGCCGTGCAGTGTGCTCCCGCTCCAGGCGCCGCAGCCGCGCCACGACGCCGCCCGTCTCCGGTAAGGCCTGCGCGGTTCCTCCGCCCAGCGCGAGCGCGGCCGTGAGTGCCGTGCCGGCGCCCAGGGCGAGGGCGGTACGGCGGGACGGTCCTGGTCCGTTGGAGCGCAAGGTGCTTCCTTCCACGATGATCACTGTCGTACGTGTACACGCTCCGACAGCCCGTCCGGTTTCACCACGCGGGAGCCGCACGGCCCTCTCGCGGTCCGGGACCGGGATCGAGACCGGGCCGGGACCGGGCCGGGACCGGGTGCGGAGGCCTCAGCCCAGCTGCCGTCGGACCAGCTCGTGGAACAGCCCGGCCGTGTCGGCGAGGAGTTCGGCGGGCGTGCCCTCCTGGACGACGCGCCCGTCCGCCAGGGCGATCACCCGGTCGGCGTCCATGATGGTGGAGAGACGGTGGGCGATCACGACGCGGGTCGCGTTCAGGGCGCGGGTCGACTCGATGACGATCCGCTGGGCCTCGTTGTCGAGGGCGCTCGTCGCCTCGTCGAAGAAGAGGACGCGGGGCCTGCGGATGAGCGCCTGAGCGATCATCAGCCGCTGCCGCTGACCGCCCGAGACGGTGCCTCCGCCGTCGGACAGCATCGTGTGCATGCCCATGGGCATGGCCTTGATGTCCTCGGCCAGGCCCGCCATCGCGGCGGCCGCCCACGCGTCCTCCAGCGGGTACGCGCCGGCGCCGCGGATGCAGTCGAGGACGGAGCCGGAGAACGGCTGGGCGTTCTGGAGGACGACGCCGCACTGGCGCCGCACGGCCGCCAGGTCCAGAGCCGCGAGGTCCTGACCGTCGTACCGCACGGTGCCGGAGCTCGGCCGGTCGAAGCCGATGAGCAGCCGCAGGAGCGTGGACTTGCCGCAGCCGCTGGCCCCGACGATCGCGACGAACTCGCCCGGCCGCACCCGCAGGCTGACCCCGTCGAGGACCAGCGGGCCGTCCTCGGTGTAGCGGTAGGACAGGTTCTCGGCCTCGATCGCCCCGGTCAGTTCACCGGGCGGGGCACTGGAGCCGCGGACCTCGGGCGTCTCCCGGAACACTGGCCTGATCTGTTCGAACATGGGCTGTACGGCGGCGGCCGAGAGGAGCGCGCCGGTCAGTTGCGTGACCGAGGAGAGCATCATCGTGACGGCGGTGCTGAAGGTGAGGAACTCGCTCGCGGACAGGCTGCCGCGGGCCGGGCCGGCCAGGAGCGCGAACATCACGAGCGTGCACAGCGGCAGACAGACCGCGCCGAGGACCGCGAGGACGTTCTTGATCCGTCCGATGCGCCGGTGCAGTTCGCGGGTCCGGGCGAACTGCCCCGCCCAGGCGGCGTAGGCGAAGCTCTCGGCCGCGGCGACGCGCAGTTTCGGCAGCCCGCGCAGGGTCTGGAAGGCCTGGTTGTCGAGCTTGTTGTCGAGCCGGACCAGCTGCCGCTGGTACCGCAGCTGCCAGAGGCCCAGGCCCAGGAAGACCGCGGCCGTGGCCAGCAGCAGGGCGAGCGCGACGAGGGCCAGCGGCACGCTGTAGACGAGGAGCAGCACCAGGTTGACCGTGCCGACGGTGCCGGCCTGGACGACCACCGGGCCGATGCCGGACAGGATCCGCCGGATGGCGCTGACGCCCATGGCGGCACCGGCCAGTTCACCGGTCGACCGCCCGGCGAAGAACGTCGTCGGCAGGCGCAGCAGCCGGTCCCAGACGGCCGGCTGGAGGGTCGCCTCGACACGGCCCTCCATCCGGAGGATCGCGGTGTTCTGCATCAGCATGAACGCGGCCGACACGACGGCGGTGGCGATGATCGCGAAGCCGGCCTGGACGATCAGCCCGGTCTCGCCCGCGGGGACGTACGCGCCGAGCACCTTGCCGGTGGCGACGGGCACGAGGGCGCCGAGGGCGACCGCGACGAGCCCGCCGAGGAGCAGGTCGCGCAGCTCCGCCCGCGTCCCACGGACGCTGAACCGGAGCAGCCGCAGCAGGCCGAGGGGCCGGTCGGGCAGCGGTCGGTAGAACATGACGGCCCGCGGTGCGAACGCCGCGGCCTCCGCCCGGCCGACGCGCTGCCGCTCACCGGTGGCGGGGTCGAGGGCCGTGTACCGGCCGCGCCGCCACAGCAGGGCGACGGGGGTCCCGTCCGCCGCGCGGTGTCCCACGAGGGGACCGCTGTCCTCGCGCCACCAGCGGTCGCCCAGCCGGATCCCGCGGGTGCGGATCCGGGAGGCGAGCGCGATGCGTTCGACGGGGTCGAGGTGTCCGGGGACCGAGGCCGCGTCGGCCGGCTCGGCGAGGGCGATGCGCGCCTCGGCGGCGACGGCCCGGCACACGGCGTAGGTCGCGTCGTCGTCGGCGACCCGGCCCCGGGGGGCGCCGCCGGAGCGGCCGATGGAGGCGAGCAGCGTGTCGTCGGCCCGCGTGCGGGCGGCCCGGCCGGCCTCGATCCCCGCGGCCGCGCGGTCCTCGTGGTCGCGTTCGAGCTGCTCGATCCAGTCCTCCAGGGCGTGGAGCAACCGGTACTGCTGGTCGACCATGCCCTGCCAGGTCGCGGCGTCCACGAGAAGGGTTCCGGGGCCGTCGCCCCCGTGTCCCTCGTGGCCCGTCGCGTAGGCGGCCCCGTACGCGATGCTCCCGGGGGTGAGCCGCATCCAGAGGACGTCGTCGTCGGCCGCGCCCGGGGCGTCGCCGGGGCCGCCGTCCAGGGCCGCCTGGTACAGGACGCGCAGCCCGCGCCCGATGCCGAGCGCGAAGGCGTGCTCCAGGGGGCTGAGCGGGGCCTCGGCCCCCGTGCCGTACGCGTTCTGCTCCTCGTACCACTGGCCCTCGTACCACTGACCGCCGGCCGCCCACTGCCCGTGACCCTGCTGCCCGTACCCGTACCCGTACCCGTACCCGTACCCGTACCCGTACCCGTCCCCGCCGTACGCCTGACCGGTCGGGTACGGCAGTTCGCGCAGCTCCACACGGCGCAGCAGGCAGCCCTGGGCGGGCCGGCCGATCAGGGTGTGCGCGGGGCCGTCGACCGGGCCGAGCAGCAGCGCGCCCGCTTCGAGACGGCCCAGGAAGTGCCAGGGGCCGAGCCGTGCCGCGTCGACGGCGAACAGGTCGAGGGCGCCCTCGACGACGAGCCAGAGGACGTGCGGGCCTTCGAGGGCGAGGCTGCGCAGACCGGCGCAGTCGACCGGGGTGCCGAGGGCGCCCAGGGCGGCGACGACCGGGTCCGGGGCGCCGGTGTGCCGGGCGCCGGCGAGGTCGGCGGGCGGGCGGGGGACGTTCACCTCAGTGCTCCTTGACCAGACCGGCGTACGTGCCCCGCGCCGCGACGAGCTGCTCGTGGCGCCCGCGCTCCACCACCGTGCCCCGGTCGAGCACGACGATCTCGTCGCTGTCGCGCACGGTGCTCAGCCGGTGGGCGATGACCACGCAGGCGCAGCCGCGCCGCCGCAGGTTGTCGATGACGATCTGTTCGGTCGCCGCGTCGAGCGCGCTGGTCACCTCGTCGAGGATCAGGACGCTCGGTCGGCGCACCAGCGCGCGGGCGATCTCCAGGCGCTGGCGCTGGCCGCCGGAGAAGTTGCGGCCGTCCTGCTCGACGCGGCTCCGGATGCCGCCGGGGCGCCGGGCGACCTCGTCGTACACGGCGGCGTCCTGGAGGGCGGCGACGACGGCCTCGTCGGGGACGGAGGGGTCCCAGAGCGCCACGTTGTCGCGGACGGTGCCCTCGAAGAGGAAGACGTCCTGGTCGACGAAGGAGACGGAGGCCGCGAGGGTGCCGCGCGGGATGTCCTCCAGACGCATCCCGTCGATGCGGATCGCGCCCTCCCACGGCGTGTAGAGCCCGGACATCAGTCGCGAGACGGTGGACTTGCCGCTGCCCGACCCGCCGACCAGGGCGACCTGCTGACCGGGGCCGACGGTGAGCGAGAAGTCCTTGAGCAGCGGTGCGTCGAGGGGGCTGTAGCCGAAGGTGACGCCCTCCAGCTCGACGTGGCCGGTGAGGCGGCGGGCGGCGGCGCCCGGCGCGCGCCGGGTGTGCACCGGGTCCACGGGGAAGTTCTCGACGTCCCTGAGGCGGGCGATGTCGGCGGCGAAGTCCTGGACGCGGCCCGCCACTCCGTTGAGCCGGGTGATCGGCGCGGTGAAGCCGGTCACGAGGGCCTGGAAGGCGACGAGCAGGCCGACGGTGAGATGGCCCTCCACCGCCCGCAGACCGCCGATCATGAGGATGAGCGCGCTGTTGAGCGCGGCGAGGGTGGGCGCGACGACCGCCAGCCAGGCGCTGGGCACGCCGAGCCGCTGCTGCACGTCGAGGGTGGTGGCGTGCTGTCCGGCCCAGCGGCGGAAGAAGCCGTCCTCGCCGCCGGTGGCCTTCATCGTCTCGATGAGCTGGAGCCCGCTGTACGCGGTGTTGGTCAGCCGGGCGCTCTCGGCGCGGAGTTTCTGCGTGCCGGTGGCCCGCAGATGGACGACGACGCGCAGGGCGACCACGTTGAGCAGGGCGATCAGCACGCCGACGACGGTGAGTTGGGGGTCGTACGTCCAGAGCAGTACGGCGTAGAGCAGGACGACGACGGCGTCGACCGCCGCCGCGGCCAGGTCGCGGGCGAGGGTCTCGGCGACCGCGTCGTTGGTGCGGAGGCGCTGGACGAGGTCGGCCGGGCTCCGTTGCGCGTAGAAGGAGAGCGGGAGCCGGAGCAGGTGCCGCAGGAAACGGGCGCTGCCCAGGGTGGAGGCGATGATCCGCCCGCGCAGCAGGTTGGCCTGTTGGAGGGCGGTGAGCGTCCCGGTCAGGACGAGGGCGGTGGCCATCGCCGCGAAGACCACGCCGAGCAGGGAGGTCTGGTTCCCGATGAGGAACATGTCGATGTACGTACGGCTCAGGGCCGGCACCCACGCGCCGACGGCCACCAGGAGGAGGCTGGCGACGACCGCGGCGGCCATGGTGCCGGAGGTGCCGCGCAGCCGGGCCGGAAGGGTGGAGAGGACGCCGGGCCGGCTGCCGCCGCGCCGGAAGCCGGGACCCGGTTCGAAGGTGAGCACGATGCCGGTGAAGCTGGTGTCGAACTGGTCCATGGGGACGAACCGGCGGCCGCTGCCGGGGTCGTTGACGTACACCCCTGGCCGGCCCAGACGGCGTCCCATGCCCTCGTAGACGACGTAGTGGTTGAACTCCCAGAAGAGGATGGCCGGGGCGGGCACCTCGGCGAGCGCGGCCAGGTCCATCTGCATGCCCTTGGCCTGGAGTCCGTGCCCCCGGGCCGCCTTGAGGAGGTTCCCGGCCCGGGATCCGTCGCGGGATACGCCGCAGGCGATGCGGAGCTCCTCCAGCGAGACGAAACGGCCGTGGTGCCCGAGGACCATCGCGAGGGCGGCCGCGCCGCACTCGACCGCCTCCATCTGGAGCACGGTGGGGGTACGGACGGTCCTGGTCCGTCGCCCCTCGGGCACGGACGTACGGCGGCGGGGGCCGCCGGCGGGCGGGAGCCTGCGCGCCGCGTTCCGCGATCTGCCGCCGGACCGGGCGCGGGTCGGGGCGGCCGCCCGTGCCGCGCTCACGGCAGCAGCCAGTCGACGGGCCGCTGCGCGGCGAGGTGGACGGCGCCGGTGACGGGCGTGCCGGAGTCGGGGGCGTGCGGGGGCCCGTCCGTGGAGGACCAGGCGTAGCCGGAGGCGGTGGCGGGGGAGCGGTCCAGGGTGACGAGCACCGCGATCGGATCGCCCTCGCGGGAGAAGCGCGCGGCGAGCCCGGCGTCACCGAGGAAGGAGGCGAGCCGGTCCTTCGTCTGCGGGGTGCGGCCGACCGCGCGGACACGGCCGCGGAGCACGCCGAACCGGTCGCGCGGGACGGTCTGGACCCCGAGGTCGACCCGGGCGCCCGCGCGGATCGTGGCGGCGGTGTCGCCCGGCAGGTACAGGACGGCCACCAGCGGGGCACGGGGGTCGGTCACGCGCTCCACCGTCGCCACGTCGGCGCCGGTGGTGACGACCGAACCCAGCCGCGCGTACAGCGTGGTGACGCGGCCGCCGGCGACGGCGCGGACCTGCCGGTCGCCCCGGTCCGTGCGGACGGTCAGCAGCGGCGCGCCGGGGGAGACGGGCCGGCCCTCGTCGACGAGGACGGCGGTGACCTGTCCGGCGACGGGGCTCTGCAGCAGATAGGTGCCCTCGGCGTGGGTGAGGAGGCCGGGGGCGTTCACCTTGGACGTCACCGTGCCGGTGAGGGCCCAGAAACCCGCGGCGGCCATGACGACGACGGTGACGGCGAGCACCAGACGGCCCTGGGGGCGTGCGAAACGCACGGGCACGTCGAGTTCTTCAGGTGATTGCAGCTTGGAAAGCGCATTGCGGCGGAACTGCACGGACTATTCCTTCGACTGCATTCTCTCGTACATTCCGCGGTCGGGATTTCCGCGGTCGTTCTCAGGGGTGACCGTGAACCCCGGAACCGGGGAGGTTCCGGGGTTCACGGGCGAGGCGGGACTCAGATGCCGGCGATGCCGGTGATGCCCGCGGTGTTCACCGAGACGCCGGTGATGCCGGCGGCCAGGCCCGGGACGCCGGCGACGAGGCCCTCGGCGCCCTGGATCGTCTGCAGGGAGCCGACGGTGCCGAGGAGGTTGGTGACGTCGCCGGTCACGGCGCCGGCGAGGCCGCCGGAGATGGTGACGAGACCGCCGGAGACGGCGTCGAGGTCGGCGTCGGAGATCTCAGCGGTCTCAAGGTCGTGACGCATGATACGCACCCTTCGTTCATGGGGGGAATCCGTCTTCTGCGGCCGCAGCGGGATTGATCAAATCACGTGAACGGCTGACCGGAGAAATTCGGTTGACGCCCCTGCGCGGGTGTTTCTGCACCTCGGGAAGCGGCCGTGACTCCAATTTCACCGAATGCCGACACCTTCTCCTCGAATCCGAGTAACAGATTCGGCCGCCCCGCCCCGCACGCGGAACTTAAACGGACAGAACGGTTCCGCTCGGGCGGCCCCGGCCCCGGTGGTGTCGGGGAAAGGTGAAGGCCCCGCCCCTCGACACGCACACGTTGTGCAGGTTTCCGGCAGGCGCGCGGCGGACGGGGGTGGGCGCGCGGCGGACCGGGGGTGGGTGAGTGATGGACCGGGGAGCGGGCTCGCGACGGACCGGGCATGGGTGCGCGACGGACCGGAGCGCCTCGGCCCGGCTCAGGCCCCGGGAGCCATGTCGTACGTGACCCACATCGTGCGCGTGGCCACCTGGTCGTACTTGGAGCGGGCGCGGTGGTTGTCGTCGGCGGTGATCCAGCGGACGACGCTCCAGCCCCGTTCGGCCCCGATCCCGCGCAGGGCGCCGAGCAGCAGGTCCGCCACGCCGGAGCCGCGGTCGACGGGGTCGACGAAGAGGTCGTCGAGCCAGCCGCCCACGGAGGCGGACAAGGGGCGCGCGAAGGGCCGGAAGTGCGCGAGTCCGACCAGTCGCCCGTCGGCGGCCTCGGCCACCAGGCCCTCCACCTCGTGGGCGGGGTCGTGGATCCAGGACCAGACGAGCCGCGCGGCCTCCTCGGTCTGCTCGACCCGGTAGAAGTCGGCGTATCCCCGGTAGAGGGCACGCCACTGGGCGAAGTCGCCCTCGCGGACCGGACGGATCGCCACGGCGGCGGTCTCGGACATCTCTTCACGCTCCTCGCGCACCGCTCCCTGCGGTGCGGAGCAAGTGGATCACGCGGCGGCCGGCGCCGTGGTGCCGGCCGCCGCGGTTCACTTCCGGCCTCTTACCTGGCGAAGCCGTAGTCCAGCAGCTTCTTGACGTCGGCGGCCCGGTTCGCCTCGGACGGCGAGGCGAGGACCGTGCCGATGACCGTCTTGCCGCCACGGGTGGCCGCGAAGACGAGGCAGTACTTGGCCTGCGGACCGGAACCGGTCTTCACGCCGATCGCGCCGCTGTACGTGCTCAGCAGCTTGTTCGTGTTGGTCCACGACATGTACCGGTAACCGCCGTTCTTGGTGGTCACCTTCTGCTGCGTGGACTTCGTCTTGACGACGGTGCGGAACGTGGAGTTCTTCATCGCGCTGCTCGCGATCTTCGTCAGATCGCGCGGGGTCGAGTAGTTCTGGCCACCTCCTATTCCGTCGAACGAGTCGAAGTGGGTGTTGCGCAGGCCGAGCCTCCTCGCCTCGGCGTTCATCTTCCCGATGAACGACTTGACCCGGGCGTCCCGCGTGGTGCCGGTGCCGAACTTGTCGGCCAGCGCGTAGGCGGCGTCGCACCCCGACGGCAGCATGAGGCCGTAGAGGAGCTGACGGACGGTCACCTTGTCCCCGACGATGAGCCGGGCCGAGGAGGCGTTCTTGGCGACGATGTAGTCGCTGTAGGCCTTCTGGATCGTGACCTTGGCGTCGAGGTTGAGGTTCGGCTGGGCCAGCACCACCTTCGCGGTCATGATCTTCGTGGTGGACCCGGTCGACCGGCGGGTGTCCGCGGCCTTCCCGTACAGGGTCGTACCCGTCCCGTTGTTCATGACGAACCCGCCCGGAGCGGTGATCGACGGGACGGGCGTCGCGGCGTGCGCCTGGCCGGCGAAGAGGCCGCCGGCCAGTACGGCCGAGGCCGTGAGCGAGACAGTCACGGCACTGCGCAGGCCGAGTGTCGGAGTCAGCAAAGTCTTCTGCCCTTGGTAGAGATCGATGTCTTCCGGGCCCGTGGGGACCCGGCGCATGGAAGACGCATGAAAGGGCTTCAGGGATGTACGCCGGAGAGGGTGATCTTCCTCGCGTTCAGGTTGCCGCCTCCTGTTGTACTTCCCTATGGGAATGTAGTACTTCTTATACATGAGCGAGCAGGTGCACAACAGGCTGGCCGTCGTCAGGGCAGAGCGGAAAGTGTCGCGACAAGCACTGGCCGAGGCAGTGGGCGTCCACTACCAGACCATCGGCTACATCGAGCGCGGCCAGTACAACCCCAGCCTCGACCTGGCCCTGAAAATGGCCCGGTTCTTCGGGCTGCCGGTGGAGGCGCTGTTCTCCCTGGAGCCGTTCCAGCCGCTCACCGACGAGGTCTACGGGAGGAAGCAGTGATGACCGCGACGCGCCACGACCGGTGGATGTACGCCGTGATGAACGACCGCCGGGCGGCCGCGGCCCATGCCACGGCGACCCGGCGCCGACTGCTGGTGGGCGCGCACTTCGCCCTCACCGTCACCGGGGTCGGCGCCTGGATCGCCACGGCGTTCGGGCCCGGACGCGGCCCGGCCGTCGTCGTCGCCGTCGTGATGCTCCCCTGGGTGGTGCTCACCGGCATGCTCAACGGCTCCACGCGCGGCCTCCTCGAGCTGCGCGGCCGGATGCTCGACGAGCGTCAACTCGTCGAACGCGACCGGGTGCGCGCCCTGGCCCACCGCATCACCCTGTGGTCGCTCGTGGCCGCGGCGCTCGGCACCGGTGCCTACGGCGCCCTGACGGACGCCTCCCTCCGGGCGGCCGTGACCCCGGTCCTCGTCGGCGTGCTCGCCGCGCACTGGATGATGCCGCTGTGGGTGGCGGGACTGCGCGTCCAGGACGACCTGGACGACGAGTCCTGAGACCGGCCGCCGACGGGGGAGTCAGGCCGCGTGCGGGGCGGCCTGCTTCGCGGCGGTGACGAAGGTACGGATCAGGGCGTGGTCCTTGACGCCCGGCGCGGACTCGACGCCGCTGGACACGTCGACCCCCCAGGGGCGTGCCCGGCCGATCGCCTCGCCGACGTTGTGCGGTGCGAGCCCTCCGGCGAGCAGCCACGTGCCCTCGGGCCGCGCGCCCTCCAGCAGGGACAGGTCCCACGGCTCGCCGGAACCCGCCCGGGGCGAGTCGAGGAGGAGGACCTCCTCGCCGTAGGCGCCGACACGCGTGTCGGGCCGGTCGTTCAGGGACGTGGCGCGCCACAGCCGCGGGAAGACCCCGGCCGCGGCCGCGAAGTCTTCCTCGCGATACGCGGTGCCGTGCAACTGGAGGGCGCCGACGCCGATTTCACCGGCGATGCGGGCGGCCTCGGCGGCGGGGATGTCGTTGACCACGAGGACGGACAGGACACCCGCCGGCACGTGGGCGGCGAGCCGCGCCGCCCGGTCCCGGTCGAGTCCGCGCACACTGGTCCCGCTGATCACCAGCCCGACGGCGTCGGCCCCGGCCGCGACCGCCGCATCGATGTCGGCGGCCGTCCTGAGCCCGCACACCTTCACGAACACGTGTCTCTCCTCTGCTGACCCTCGGCGCGACCCCCGAGCCTACTCACCTCCCGCGTGCTCGCGGACGGCGGACCACTTCCGGAGAAGTGCCCCCGTGCCGGGGGCGCCGGGCGGTCAGTCGCGGACCCGGACGTCGACCGGGGGACGCGAGGGGGCGCCGTCCGCGTCCAGGCCCGCGAGGAGGCGGAGCCCGTCCTCGGACGGGCTGCCGGGGGCCGCGGACAGCACCAGCAGCTCCATGCCGGACCCCTCGGGCAGCGCGAAGTTCTCGTGGTGCAGTTCGAGCGGGCCGACCAGCGGATGCCGGTACGCCTTGCGCCCGTGGGTGCGGGCACGCACGTCCGCGCGGGCCCAGAGCCGGCGGAAACGTTCGCTGCCCATGGCGAGCTCGCCGATGAGCGAGGCCAGACGGGGATCGTCCGGATGCTTGCCGGACGCCAGGCGCAGATGCCCCACGACGTCGAGCGTGCACGTCTCCCACTCCGCGTACAGACCGCGCTCGGCCTCCTCCAGGAAGATGTGCCGGGCGGTGTTCAGACCGGGAATCGGCCGGCCGTAGAGGAGCCGGGCGAGGCGGTTGCCGGCGAGGACGTCCAGGCGGTGGTTCATGATCAGCGCGGGTGCGTCGGCGATCAGGTCGAGCACGCGCAGCAGCTCGGGCCGGGGCCGCCCGGCCGGTGTCCTCGCGGGGCGGCGGCGCTGCCGGGCGAGCCGGTGCAGGTGCCCGCGTTCGGTCTCGTCGAGGCCGAGGACGCGGGCGAGCGCGTCGAGGACCTGCTCGGAGGGCTGGGTCGCGCGGCCCTGCTCCAGGCGCACGTAGTAGTCGACGCTGACCCCCGACAGGTGCGCGACCTCTTCACGGCGCAGCCCTTCGACCCGCCGGCGACTGTCGGTGGGGATGCCGACGGCGGCGGGATCGATCCGGGCGCGCCGGGTCCGCAGGAAACCCGCAAGATCGTCCATGCCCTCCAGTATGGCCTCGGCCGCGCCCGCGAAGGTGGCCCTGTCGTTACCAGGAAGCCCGGTCCGACGGAAGAGACGTCCCTGAACACCGGCCGCCGCGGAGCCCAGGATCGAAGACGTCCGATCCGAAGGAGTTCCCATGAAGACGCTGATCGTCCACGCCCACCCGGAGCCCAAGTCGCTCAACAGCTCACTGAAGGACCTCGCGGTCTCCACCCTGGAGTCCGCCGGGCACGAGGTGCGGGTGAGCGACCTGTACGCGATGAACTGGAAGGCGGTCGTGGACGCCGCGGACTACGGCCCCGCCGCCTCGAACCCGCTGAAGGTCGCCCTGGACTCGGGCCGGGCCTTCGAGACCGGGGCGCTCACCCCGGACGTCAGGGCCGAGCAGGAGAAGCTGCTGTGGGCCGACACGGTCATCTTCCAGTTCCCGCTCTGGTGGTACACGATGCCCGCGATCCTCAAGGGCTGGGTGGACCGGGTGTTCACCTACCGCTTCGCCTACGGCGTCGGTGAGCACAGCGACACCAAGTACGGCGAGCGCTTCGGCGAGGGCACCCTCGCGGGGAGGAGGGCACTGCTGTCGGTGACCGTCGGCGGCCCGGAGTCGCACTACGCGGCCCGCGGGATCAACGGCCCCATCGACGACCTGCTGTTCCCGATCCACCACGGCATCCTCTACTACCCGGGCATCGAGGCGCTGCCGCCGTTCGTGCTGTACGGCGTCGACCGGATGACCGACGACGACTACCGGGGCGTCGCCGCGGCCTGGGAACAGCGCCTGCTCACCCTGGAGTCGACGGAGCCGATCCCGTTCCGCCGGCAGAACTTCGGCGACTACGAGATCCCCTCGCTCCACCTGAAGGAGGGCCTGGAGCCCGAGGGCCGCACGGGCTTCGGGCTGCACGTCCGCGGCTGACCGGCGTCGAGACGCCGAGGGGACGAGACGCCGAGAGGACGCGACCGGGCCGGAACGGCCCGCCCGTCGACGACACCGCGCTCACCGTGCCGTCTCCCCGACGTCCCGGTCCCAGTCGCCGACGTAGGCCGCCACCCCGGACCGGCGGGCCTCCGAAAGGGCGGCGAGCCGGGCGAAGTCCTGCACCGGCATCAGCGGCCGCCACTCCTCCAACGGGAGCACCCGCACTTCGTCGTGCTCCTCGGGGGCGAGCGTGAGGCCCGCGATCTGCCGGTCGGTCAGCCGTCCCCCGTCGAAGACGAAGCCGACGGTCGCGAGCGGCCATGACGCGCCGGGCAGGCCGAAGACGGCCGCCAGCAGGCGCGGCGGTCCGGGAACCAGCAACCCCGTCTCCTCCGCGGTCTCCCGTACCGCCGTCCGCCACGGCCGCTCGCCGTCCTCCGCGGTCCCGCCGGGCAGCTGCCAGGGGTGCTCGGGGCCGTAGACGGCGTGAAGCTGTACGGGCCGGTCGTTCATGTCGGTGAAGAAGAGCGCGCCGAACACGGTCGCCTTCGGCAGCGACGCCGCGTACTCCTCGGGCGGGAGGAACTCGGTCACCGAGACCCCCCGTCCCCGCACCGCGGGTGCCTCGTCGTCCGCGCGAGGCGGTCCGGCAGCGCCGGTGGGCCGGCATCGGGCGTCATGGCGGACGACCTCCTCACGGGACGGCCGGAGTCGGCATCCCCGCGATCGGCCTTCCCCGCACGGGGGAGTTGAACCGTTGCACGCCGCCACCCGCGCCCGCCGCCCGCCGCCCGCCGGACGACGGGGGCGAGCGGGGAGCGCCGGTCGGCGGTCACCGCCACGGTTTCGGTGCGGGAAGGTCCGGATCGACGGTGTGGACGCGGCCCCGGGTCAGGACGGGATCGGGTGCGGGACGCGCGGGGACTCCTCCGGAGCATGGGGAGGAGGGGGGGAGGGGTGGTGCCCGGCGGGCTTCGGTCAGCCGGCCCGGGTGACGCCGGCGGCGTCGTCCGCGTCGCCGGGGAGCGTCTCCGTTCCCGCCGCCGTGGTCGGCCCCGGCGTGCCGGACTCCGACGTGTCCGGGGACGTGCCGGCTTCCGGTGCCGGACGGAACGCCAGGAGACATACGGCGCTCACGGCCGCCATGGCGGCGAACGCGATCGCGACGGGGACCCAGGAGCCGCCGAAGGAGGAGAAGAGCCAGGTCGTCGCCGCGGGGGCCAGGGTGCCGAGCAGGCCCGCGGTCTGGAAGCTCATCGACAGACCCGTGTAGCGGACGCGCGGCGCGAACCACCCCGAGGCGAGGGTGCCGAGGGAGGCGTACGCGATCGTGCTGGCGAGCATGGGCAGGCACATGGCGAGCCACAGTCCGGCGACCGAACGGGTGTCGGCGAGCCAGAACATCGGGAAGGCCGCGACCAGGTGCAGCAGGACGCCGATGAGCGTGACCCGGCGCAGGCCGTGGCGGTCGGCGAGCAGCGCGCTGAGCGGGGTGCAGACGATGACGACGACGGAGGCCGCGGTTCCGGCGGCCGCGGCCTGGGCGTCGGTGAAGCCCAGCTCCGTGACGGCGTAGCTCGACATGAAGGTGACGACGACGTAGTAGCCGCCGACGGTGATCAGGAACGCGCCCGTCGCGAGGAGCCACGTCTTCCAGGCGTCGCGCAGCACGGCGACCACGGGGGCGGACTCCTTGCCCAGGCCGGCCCGGGCCGCGGCCTCCTCGGCCCGCCGGGCGGCCTCGAACTCGGGGGACTCGTCCATCGAGCGGCGGATCACCAGGCCGACGGCGACGAGCACCGCGGACAGCAGGAACGGGACGCGCCACGCCCAGTCCGCCAGCGCGTCGTGCCCGAGCAGCGCGGTCAGGGCGAAGACGCCGGTCGACAGGAAATAGCCGACACCGTCACCGACCTGCGGGAACGATCCGAAGAACGCCTTGCGGCGGGGCGGCGCGTGCTCGACCGCGAACAGGACGGCGCCGCCCCACTCGCCTCCCACGGCCAGTGACTGGATCATGCGGATCAGCACGAGGAGCAGCGGCGCGAGAACGCCGATCCGGTCGTAGGTGGGCAGCAGGCCGATGCACACGGTGGCGGCGCCCATCAGGGTCATCGACCAGATGAGCGCCTTCTTGCGGCCGTGCCGGTCTCCGATGTGACCGAAGAGGACGGCGCCCAGCGGTCGGCCGAGGGCCCCGACGAACAGGGTGGCGAAGGACATCAGGGTGCCGAGGGCCCGGCTCATCTCGGGGAAGAAGAGCTCGGGGAACACGAGTGCGGCGGCGGTGGCGTAGATGCCGAAGTCGTACCACTCGACGCTCGTGCCGATCATCGCGGCGGTGGCGATCTTCCAGGGCCCGGAGCGGTGTGGCGCCCCGGCGGCGGGGGCGGCGGTGCCCGTGGACTGGCTCATACGTGGCTCCTTGGGGACATCGATTGGGTTCGGTGTGGACCCAAAATCGATGGGGCGACGCTAAGGGGGCCCGTACGGACTGTCAATAGGGTTCGAAGCGATCCCAATAGACTGGTCGCACGGAGCCGAACGGAATCCAGAGGCGAGGGGCAGGCATGGGCGGGACGGGTGCGAGCCGGAACGACGACGCGGGCAGGCGGAACGAGAAGGAGGCGAACGGCGCCGGCCCCCGGCAGGCGCCCTCGCACGCGGTCGTGGCCGACGCGCTGCGCCAGAGGATCGCGCTCGGGGGCTTCGGCCCCGGGGACAGGCTGCCGACCGAGCGGGACCTCGCCGCCGTCTTCGGGGTCGGCCGCAACACGGTCCGCCAGGCCGTGCGGGAGCTTGCCGAGGAGGGGCTCGTCGTGACGACCCTGGGCCGCTCCGGCGGCACCCGGGTCGCGCCTGCGCCCCGGAGCGGCCGCGACGGCAGGGCGGCGGTCGCCGCCGGCATCCGCGCCTCCCTGCGCGACTACATGGAGTACCGCCAGGCCATCGAGCCGTTCGCGGCCCGCCTCGCCGCCGAGCGGGGCGGGGCGGCGAGCAGGCGCGGGCTCGTCGAGATGCTGGAGGCGAAGGTCGCCGACCTGGGGGAGTACCACCGCGTGGACACCCGGTTCCACCTCGGCGTCGCCGAGGCCGGCGGCAACGAGGTGCTCGCGGAGGCCGTCACGCGGGCACGCACCGAGATGTTCGTGGCCGGCAACGCGCTCTGGCTGGGCTCGGACTGGACCCCGGTCTATCCGACCGGCCGGGACTTCGGGCGCGCCTTCCGCGAGGAGCACGAGGCGATCGCCCTGGCCGTCCTGTCGGGCGACGGCGACACGGCCGAGCGCCGGATGCGCGAGCACCTGAAGGAGTCGCACCGGCAGTTCCTGGTCCTCCTGGACCAGTTCGCCTCGGCCTCCGACTGAGGGGGGGGGTGCCCCTCCTCGGTGACGGGCGGGGGCGGGAGACGGGCGGTGGGTGGGGGATGGGTGGGGACGGGCGGCAGGAGGAAAGGCGGGCGGCGCCCGGCGCACGGGATCTGGTTGACGAGCGCTCGGGGCGCCCTCTAAGGTCCTAATTGGATCCATGCTGGATCCAATTAGTCGCTCGTTCCCCCAGGAGCCCGCCGTGCACGCTTACGATGAGGACCTCACCCAGCAGGTCATGGGCCATCTTCTCGACCGGCTCCGCCTCGACCCTCCGCCGCTGGGCCGGCTCGGGGAGCACGAGGAGCTCGCCCTGGCGCTCAAGGACGCCATCGGCACGGGGCCGCGCCGCCCGGCCGACGTGCTGCGGACCTACACGGACGCGCTGGAGCCGACGGTCGTCTCCTGCGACCACCCCGCCTTCCTCGCGTTCGTCCCCGGCGCCCCGACGAAGGCCGCCGCCCTGTTCGACATGGTCCTCTCGGCCTCCTCCCTCCACGGCGTGTCCTGGCTGGAGGCCTCGGGCGCCGTCGCCGCGGAGAACCAGGTCCTGCGCCTCTTCGCCGACCTGGCGGGGATGCCGCAGGGCGCCGGAGGGTGCTTCGTCAGCGGCGGTTCGGCCGGCAACCTCTCCGCCCTGATCGTGGCCCGCGACACCGGCAGGCGCCGCCTCGGCCTGACCGCGACGGCACCCGTCCGGATCGCCGTGAGCGACCAGGTCCATTCCTCCGTCGGCAACACCCTGCGGATCATCGGCGTCGAACCGCTCGTCGTGCCGACCTCGGACCACCGGCTCACCGGCACGGCCCTCGCCGCGGCGCTCGGGACGGCCTCGGCCGACGGCGGTGCCCCCGTCGTGGCCGTCGTCGCCACCGCCGGCACCACCAACGCCGGCATCGTCGACGACCTCGACGGCGTCGCGGAGCAGGCCCGGGCCCACGACCTGTGGCTGCACATAGACGCCGCCTACGGCGGGGCCGCCCTCTTCGTGCCGGAGCTCCGAGCGCGCCTGCGCGGCATCGAGCACGCCGACTCGCTCGTCGTCGACCCGCACAAGTGGATGTTCGCGCCGTTCGACTGCGGGGCCCTCCTGTACCGGGAGCCGCACCTCGCACGCGCCGTGCACACCCAGGACGCGTCCTACCTCGACGCGATCCACGGTGCGGACGGCGCCGACCACGACGCCGACTGGAACCCCAGCGACTACGCCTACCACCTCACCCGGCGCCCGCGCGGCCTGCCCCTGTGGTTCTCGCTCGCCGTCCACGGCACCGACGCCTACCGCGACGCCGTGGCGCGGGGCGCCGAGATCGCCCGGTACACCGCCCGACTCGTCGAGGCGACCGACAACCTCGACCTGCTCCGCGAGCCCGAGCTGACGGTCGTCCTGATCCGCCGCACCGGCTGGGGGCCCGAGGACTACTACGCGTGGTCCAAGCGCCTCCTCGCCTCCGGCCTCGCGTTCGTCACCCCCAGCGTCTGGGAGGGCGAGACCGTCGCCCGTCTGGCGTTCCTGCACCCGGGGATCACCGAGGAGACGGTCCGGGCGATCATCGCCTCCCTCGCCGACGAACCCGGCCACGGCCCCGGTGCGCCGGAGCGGCCGTAACACCCCCTTGCGGTCGCGGGACTCCGGGGGCACGTTCACAAAGGTGGCGACCCCTTGCATGATGCTCTCTCCGGCGGGTCGCCGTCACCCGGTGCGTGGTCAGATGCCGATCACGCCCGTTCGGGCGATTCCATCGAGAGCACGAAAAGGGATCAGGAATGAGCGACCCGACGAATCGACGCCCGCTGCCGCACGATTTTCACCCGCCGGTGCCCGAACTGGCGGTCGACAGCCAGGACCTGACGGACGGCGGGATCCTGCCGGACGCGCAGGTGTACGCCAAGGGGAACTCCTCGCCGCAGCTGAGCTGGTCGGCGGGGCCGGCGGGCACCCGTGGCTACGCGGTCACCTGCTACGACCCGGACGCGCCGACCGGCAGCGGGTTCTGGCACTGGACGGTCTTCGACATCCCGGCGGACGTCACCGAACTGCCGGCCGGAGCGGGGACCGGGACCTTCGAAGGGCTGCCCGAGGGCGCCCTGCAGGCCCGGAACGACTACGGCGACAGGGACTTCGGCGGAGCCGCGCCGCCGCCGGGGGACGGTCCGCACCGCTACGTGTTCACGGTGTACGCCGTGGACCGGGAGAAGCTGGGACCGGACGCGGACGCGTCGCCGGCACTCGTCGGCTTCCACCTCCGGTTCCACGCCCTCGCCCGGGGGCGGCTGATCGCCACGTACGAGAACACGGGAGAGTAGGCGCCCACGGGACGGGAGCGGCCGACGGGCTTCGTGGGACACCCGCACGATCTTCGCGCGTTCTTGCACGATCCTCTCTCCCGCGGAGAGGAACGTGCCGGCCCGTGATGGGATGGGCGCATGTCCCTCGACGAGCTGCGTGACCTGCTGGAGCGGCACGCGCGCCCCGACCAGACCACGGCCATCGACGGCGTCCGGATCTGCCGGGCCGACCCGGGCGCCGAGCCGGAGTACGCGATGTCCGGCGTGATGCTGGCCGTCATCGCCCAGGGCGGCAAACGGCTCGCGCTCGGCGAGCGGGTGTACGAGTACGGGGTCGGTCAGTACCTGATCACCTCGGCCGATCTGCCGGTGACCGGACGCGTCGCGCCCGGCGGCCGGCAACTGGGCTTCGGGATGACGCTGGAGCCCGCCGTCATCGCGGAGTTGCTGCTCCGGGCCGGGCCGGGCGACCTGCCGCGACCGACCGGGTCGCCCCGGCCGGGGATCATGGTCAGCGGGGCCCCGGCGGAACTGACCGACGCGATCGTCCGCCTGCTCCGCCTGCTGGACCGGCCGCGTGACCGCCGGGTGCTGGTCCCCCTGGTCAAGCGGGAGATCCTGTGGCTGCTGATGACGGGGGAACAGGGCGAAGCGGTCCGCCAACTGGGCCTCGCGGACAGCAGCCTGCACCACATCACCCGGGCGGTCGACTGGATCCGGGACCACTACACCGAGGCCTTCCGGGTGGAGGACCTGGCCCGCTCGTCCGGGATGAGCGTCTCCGCGTTCCACCGGAACTTCCAGTCGGTGACGGCGATGAGCCCCATCCAGTTCCAGAAGCAGATCCGACTTCAGGCGGCGCGGCTCCTGCTGACCAACCGTCCGCACGACGTGACCGGCGTCGGCCACCGGGTGGGGTACGACAGCCCCTCGCAGTTCAGCCGGGAGTACAAGCGCCAGTTCGGCGTGCCACCGAGCGTCGACGCCGCCCGCACGCGCGACAGCGCCGACCGCGCGACCGCCGTCGCGCTCGAGGAGCGTGTGTCCCGCCGGACCCGTCGACAATCGCCCCGACACCGGTCGGGGTGATCGGGGACGCTTCGCGCGATGACCGGAATCGACGACACGCCGCCCGCGTGGGACGAGCGCACCCAGCTCACCACGTTCCTCGACTACGCCCGTGACACCGCCCGCGCCAAGTGCGAGGGCGTCTCCGCGGAGGACGCGCGCAGGGCGCTCCTGCCGGGCTCGCCGCTGATGACCATGAGCGGAGTGGTCAACCACCTCCGCTGGGTCGAGTACCACTGGTTCCAGGTGGTCTTCCTCGGCGAGGAGGACCAGGGCCCCTGGACGGAGGAGGACCCCGACCGCGAGATGCGCATCGCCGTCGACTTCCCGCTCACGCAGCTGCTCGACGGCACGACCGGCTACCAGACCGTGTCGTAAATGGGTTGAGCCCCTGCGGTGGCGACGGGAGGATCGGGGGAACACCGATGAGTTCTTCCCGGCGTTGCGGTCCGTCAGAGTGACCCGCCCCGAGCGGAGGACACTCACATGACGGAAGGCACCATGCTCGCACCCCACGCGCCGCCCACCCTCCCCGCCGCCCGCGTCACCGCCGTGCTGCGGATCCTCGTGCTGTCCACCTTCGTCGTCCTCCTCAACGAGACGATCATGGTCAACGCGATCCCCCGGCTCATGCGCGAATTCGAGGTCACCGCGTCGGCCGCGGGATGGCTGTCCACCTCCTTCATGCTCACCATGGCCGTCGTCATCCCGGTGACGGGCTGGTTCCTCCAGCGCGTGACGACCCGGACCGCCTTCGGCCTCGCCATGGCGCTCTTCCTCGCCGGCACGGCGCTGGCCGCGGCCGCGCCCGCCTTCCCCGTGCTGCTGGCCGCCCGTGTCATCCAGGCCGGCGGCACCGCCGTCATGATGCCGCTGCTCATGACGACGCTGATGACCCTCGTGCCCCCGCACGACCGCGGCCGGGTCATGGGGAACATCACCCTCGTCATCTCCGTCGCGCCCGCCCTCGGCCCCGCGGCCTCCGGCGTGCTGCTGCAACTGGGGACGTGGCGCCTGCTGTTCCTGGCCGTGCTGCCCATCGCCGGAGCCATGGCCCTCTTCGGCCGGCGCCAACTGGTCAACATCGGCGAGCCGCAGGCCGGCCCCATCGACTGGCTGTCCGTCCCCCTGGCGGCGACGGGCTTCGGCGCCCTCGTCTACGGCCTGAGCGGACTCGGCGCCGAGGGCTCGGCCCAGGCCCCCGTACCCCCGGTGGTCACGACCGTGGCCGGCGGCGTGCTGGTGGGCCTGTTCGCGTGGCGGCAGCTGGCGCTCCAGCGTTCCTCCACACCGCTGCTCGACCTCCGCACCCTGACGTACCGGCACTTCTCCGTGGCACTCGGCCTGATGTGCCTGTCCTTCATGGCCCTCATGGGCGGGTTCATCCTGCTGCCGATCTACCTGCAGGAGGTGGCCGGCCTGACCTCGCTGCAGACCGGGCTGCTCCTCATCCCCGGCGGCCTGACCATGGGCCTGCTCGGACCGCAGGTCGGCAAGCTCTACGACCGGCTCGGCGCACCACGCCTGGTCGTGCCCGGGGCCGCGCTCACAGCGGTCTGTCTCGCCCTGTTCGCCCTGGCGGGCGAACAGACCTCGCCGTGGCTGGTCCTCGCCCTCCACGTGGCTCTGAGCGCCGGCATGGCGTTCGTGTTCACCCCCGTCTTCACCTCGGGCCTCTCCGTACTGCCACCGCACCTCTACCCCCACGGCTCCGCCATCCTGGGCTCGCTCCAGCAGGTCGCGGCCGCCGCCGGCACCGCCCTGGTCATCAGCGTCATGTCGGCCCACGCCGCCACGGCGGCGGCCGGCGGCGCCGACACCACCGGCGCCCTGGCGACGGGCATCCGGTGGGGATTCGGCGTCGGCGCCGTGATCGGCGGACTGACCGTGCTGGTCGCGCTGCTGGTCCGCACCCCGCCCGCCCCGCCGCAGCCCGCCGAGCCGGAGGCCCAGGACGAGGGCGGCCCCCTGGACAAGTCCGCCCAGTCACCCGCCCACTGACCTCGGTCGGCGCACCGCGGCCCGGAGCCCGGTTTCCGGGGGCATGGGTCGTCGAGGCCGGGGCAGGCGGAGCTCAAGCGGGCCGAGCCCGTGGTGAGACACCCCGAAGAGAGGGACGGCCGCGATGTCGGCGGCCGTCCTCGTCCACCGAAGGAGTTGTTTTCGCGTGACCGAGCACGTGTGGAGCTACAAGTCGACCGCCGGCCACCTGGCCGGCACCGATCTGACCGGCTATAAGGTCGAGGCGATCGACGGCGGCATCGGGAAGGTGGACAAGCACTCCGACGAGGTCGACGACGCCTACCTGGTCGTGGACACCGGAGTCTGGATCTTCGGCAAGGAGGTCCTCCTGCCGGCCTCCACCGTGGTCCGCATCGACCTGGACGAGCGGAAGATCTTCGTCGACCGGACGAAGGAGCAGATCAAGGACGCTCCCGAGTTCCACCGCGAGAAGCACCTCGGCGACCCCGGATACCGTCAGGAACTGGGCACCTACTACGGACTGGGCGGCCCTTTCGGGGGCCGGATGATCTGAAGCCGGTGTGACAGCCGGTACGAGGGGAGGGCCCGAACTCGTCGAGTTCGGGCCCTCCCCTCGTGCTTTCCCCGGCCCGGGGCGAACGGTCGGGAGCGGCCGGGATCAATCACGGGCCGGAGGGTAGCCGGTGGGGTGCAAGCAAAAGGACGAGGAGGAGAGACATGTCCCAGAAGAACCGTGACGCGGCGCAGGACGGGGGCCGTCCGAAGACCGCCGTCGAGGAAGTCCTCCAGGAGATCGAGGAGACGGAGACGGATCCGAGGGAGGACGGCGGCCGGGACGGCGAGGCGGCCGACGCCCTTTCCCCCAGCCGAAGCGCGCAGGAGGACGCGAGGCGGCGGGCGGGCGGAACGGGTCACGAGAACGACTGAACGGACGGCGGGCCCCGGCCCCGGGACACGCGGCCCGCCCCCTGCGGGCGGGCCGTGGGGCCTCCTTCCCCGCATGTCCGAAGGGCCACGCACGTCACGAAGGGTGACGACCGGTTCACCGGGGGGTGAACCGGTCCGGGTGGGCCGCCTTCCAGTCGTCCGCCCATGACGGCGGCACCGACGCCGACGAGAGGAGCTGCCCGGACGCGAGCGGCGCGTACAGGTCGGCGTGGGCCCGGACGGTGTCCGGGCCGACCCGGCGCAGCAGCATCTCGGGCGTCAGGCCGCTCGGATCGTCGACGCCCATGGCGGCCATGATCTGCAGGGCGCTCTTGACGGTCGCCTCCTGGAAGCGCTGGACCCGGCGCGCCTTGTCCTCGACGTCCAGCGCCCGGGCGCGCCGGCGGTCCTGGGTGGCGACCCCGACGGGGCAGGTGTTGGTGTGGCAGCGCTGGGCCTGGACGCATCCGAGGGCGAACATCATGGCCCGGGCGGAGTTGGTGTAGTCGGCGCCCTGGATCAGCCGCTTGACGATGTCGCTGCCGGTGGCGACCTTGCCGGAGGCGCCGATCCGGATCCGGTCGCGCAGTCCCGTGCCGACGAGGGACCGGTGGACCGTCGTCAGCCCTTCGGTGAGGGGGAGCCCGACGGCGTCCGCGAACTCCAGCGGCGCGGCCCCGGTACCGCCCTCGGCCCCGTCGACGACGATGAAGTCGGGCGTGACGTCCTCCTCCAGCATCGCCTTGCAGACGGCGAGGAACTCGCGGCGCGATCCGACGCACAGCTTGAACCCGACCGGCTTGCCCCCGGCGAGCTCCCGCATCCGGCCCACGAAGCGCACCAGCTCCCTCGGCGTCCGGTAGACGCGGTGGTACGGCGGGGAGATCACGGTGCGGCCCTCGGGGACGCCCCGGACCGCGGCGATCTCCCGGCTGACCTTGGACCCGGGCAGCACGCCCCCGATGCCGGGCTTGGCCCCCTGACTGATCTTCAGCAGGACGCAGGCGACCTGGTCGAGGGCGGCCTTCTCGGCGAACCGCCGCGGATCGAAGTCGCCGTCCTCCGTGCGGCAGCCGAAGTAGCCCGTGCCGATCTCCCAGACGAGGTCCCCGCCGGGGGCCAGGTGGTGCTCCGAGATCCCGCCCTCGCCGGTGTCGTGGGCGAAGCCACCGCGCCGGGCGCCCTCGTTCAGGGCGCGGACCGCCCGGTCCGACAGGGAGCCGAAACTCATCGCGGACACGTTGAGCAGGGCCATGTCGTAGGGCCTGGCGCAGTCGGGTCCGCCGATCCGCACCCGGGGCGGCCGCGTGGGCACCGGGCACGGGGCCATGGAGGGGACGAGGTGGTCGGTGCCCGGCCGGTCCAGCTCCAGCTCCGTCCCGAAGGGGTCCTCGGCGTCGGTCCCCTTGGCCCGTTCGTAGACGATGGAGCGCGTGTCCCGGTCGAAGGGCGCTCCGTCGACGTTCCGCTCGACGAAGTACTGCTGCACCTCGGGACGGATCCCCTCCATCGCGAACCGCAGGTGTCCCAGGAGCGGATAGTTGCGCAGGATCGAGTGACGCCGCTGGAGCAGGTCGTAGGACGCCACCGCGGCGAGCAGGAGAGCGGGGCCCGCAGCGCACCACCACCACGGGGACAACAGGACGGCCAGGAGGCCGGTGGCGAGGGCGGTGACGACCGGGAGGCCCACGAGAAGAAGCGTCAGCATGCGGGGCCGTCTGTCCCGGATCCGCCGGGCCAAGCGCGCCGCGGGGAGGGCGCCCGGCGTGCCGGAGGAGGTTTGCGACGGGCGGGTCCGGCGAGACGAGCCTCATGAGTGCTTCGGAGAAGAGTGGACAGAACCCGTCCCGCCGGTTCGGCCCGCACCTCGCGTCCGACCGTGCCGGCACGCCGCGCGGCGCGGACCGCGCCGGGTCGGCGGGGGAGGGGCGCACGGGCACCGCGGGGACACGCGGCCCGGTGACCATGGGGGAGCTCCTGTTCCTTCCGCTCCCGCCCGCCGAGGAGGCCCGTGCGGCCGCGCCGGCGGCCCGTGGCGCCGGGGACGGGTCGTGGAGCGCCGTCCGCTCGCTCACGGCGGTGACGGCCGGTGCCGTGAGCGCGACGGCCGCGATCACCGCCGCGTACGCGCTGGGCCACCGGGCCGGGCGACGCGGCCGGGGCCCGGCGGCCCGGTTCTTCGAACGCCGCTTCTGAGGGACGGCGGGATTCCCGCCCGTCCGTCCGTACACGCCGTCCGACTGTTCATGAGTACGTGTCGTCCCAGGAGGTCATACGCATGGTTCCCCTGCTGCTGGTTCTTCTTCTCGCCCTGCTCCTCTTCGGCTTCGGCTTCGCGGTCAAGGCGCTCTGGTGGATCGCCGTGATCGTGCTCGTCCTGTGGCTGCTGGGCTTCGTGGCCCGGCCGAAGGGGAGCACGGGCCGCTGGTACCGCTGGTAGCCGGCCGCCCACGGTGCGCGCCCACCCGGTGGGCGCGCACCCGGTGGGCGCGCACCCGGCATGAGCGAGCCCGGCACCTTCCGGAAGGAGGGTGCCGGGCTCGTCCACGCGCTCAGGCGGTCAGCACGGAGTCGTCCTCGGGGCGCGCGCCCGGCAGCCGGTGGCGGGCCGCGATCAGCGCCGCGTCCACGTCGCGCGTACCGGTGGAGACGCACAGGGTGTACGCCAGGTCGTCCATGCGCCGCCGCACCTCGTCGCTGCCGTTCTCCGCCCGGAGTACCTCGAGCGTCTCGTACTGCTCGATGAGATTGCGCAGAACCGCGGGATGGGCCATCAGCACGTGGTGCTCCCTTCGTCGTCAGGGCGTCGACCGCCCGGCTCGACGCGCCGTGTACCCGGGCTCCGGAGTCCTATGCCGGGAGGGCGGTCGAAAGCCGCTCGACGGCGTGTTCCAGCCGCCTGACGCGGCACCGCCCTCCTCCTGTCGATCACGGAAGGGTAGGGTCGTCATCATTGCCGTGCGGCAACGGTCGAGGCCGGAGCCGTCGTGGGAGCGCGGGTGGTACGCCGTGTGAACGCGACCGAACGGCCCGTGAACAGATGCCTGAAGGCGAACGAGGATGGGGCATGTCTGAGACGACGATCAAGGGCTCCTCGATCGAGGAGCGGCCGGAGCCGGGCGCAGTGGCAGAGCCCGAGCTCCGACAGCTCCTGGCCGGCCTCACGGCGGTGCGGGACGGTGACTTCGGCACCCGCCTGCCCGACGAGGCGGGCGGCCTGATGGGCGAGATCTCCACGGTCTTCAACGGGATGGTCGACCAGCTCTCCCTGTTCACCTCCGAGGTGACGCGGGTGGCGCGCGAGGTCGGCACGGAAGGGACGCTGGGCGGGCAGGCCGTGGTGCCCGGCGTCTCCGGCTCCTGGGCCGATCTGACCGACTCGGTCAACGCCATGGCCGGCAACCTCACCACCCAGGTCCGCGACATCGCCCAGGTGGCCACCGCCGTCGCCAAGGGAGACCTCTCCCAGAAGATCGACGTGGACGCCCGCGGCGAGATCCTGGAGCTCAAGAACACCATCAACACGATGGTGGACCAGCTCTCGAACTTCGCGGAGCAGGTGACCCGGGTGGCCCGGGACGTGGGCACCGAGGGCCGGCTGGGCGGTCAGGCCGAGGTGCAGGGGGTCTCCGGCACCTGGCGCGACCTGACCGACTCCGTCAACTCCATGGCCGGCAACCTCACCGCGCAGGTGAGGGCGATCGCCCACGTCGCCACCGCGGTGGCCTACGGCGACCTGTCGAAGAAGGTCTCCGTGGACGCCCGCGGCGAGATCCTGGAGCTCAAGAACACCATCAACACGATGGTGGACCAGCTCTCCTCCTTCGCCGACGAGGTGACCCGCGTCGCCCGCGAGGTGGGCACCGAGGGCCGCCTCGGCGGCCAGGCCCGGGTGCCGAACGTGGCCGGCACCTGGAAGGACCTCACCGACAACGTCAACTCCATGGCGAGCAACCTGACCGGCCAGGTCCGGAACATCGCCCAGGTCACCACCGCCGTCGCCAACGGCGACCTCTCCAAGAAGATCGACGTGGACGCCCGCGGCGAGATCCTGGCGCTGAAGACCACCATCAACACGATGGTGGACCAGCTGTCCTCGTTCGCCGCCGAGGTGACCCGCGTGGCCCGCGAGGTCGGCAGCGAGGGCCGGCTCGGGGGACAGGCGGAGGTGGAGGGCGTCTCCGGGACCTGGAAGCGGCTCACCGAGAACGTCAACGAACTCGCCGGGAACCTCACCCGACAGGTTCGCGCCATCGCCGAGGTCGCCAGCGCCGTCGCCGAGGGCGACCTGACCCGCTCGATCACCGTCGAGGCCTCGGGCGAGGTGGCCGAGCTCAAGGACAACATCAACGCGATGGTCGGCTCGCTGCGCGAGACGACGCGGGCCAACCAGGAACAGGACTGGCTGAAGTCCAGTCTGGCGCGGATCTCCGCCCTGATGCAGGGCCCCCGCGACCTGGCCGTCGTCGCCGAACTCGTCATGGACGAGCTGACCCCGCTCGTGGCCGCCCAGTACGGCGCGTTCTACCTGGCGGAAGAGGGGGAGGACGGCATCGAGCTAGGGCTCGTCGGCTCCTACGGCCGGCCCGCCGGCGACGGGGGCAAGGACCGCTTCCGGCTGGGCGAGTCGCTCGTCGGACAGGCCGCCCGCAGCCGCCGCACCATCGCGGCCGAGAACGTCCCCGCCGACTACGTCGCCATCTCCTCGGGCCTCGGCCGGACGACCCGGGGCAGCCTGGTGGTGCTGCCGATCGTCGTCGAGGACCAGGTGCTCGGCGTCATCGAGCTGATGTCCTTCAGCCCCTTCACCTCCGTGCACCGGGACTTCCTGGAGCAGCTCATGGAGACGGTGGGCGTCAACCTCAGCACGATCGTCGCCAAC
Organism: Streptomyces sp. NPDC053513; assembly: GCF_044544765.1. Lineage (NCBI taxonomy): Bacteria > Bacillati > Actinomycetota > Actinomycetes > Kitasatosporales > Streptomycetaceae > Streptomyces > Streptomyces sp. NPDC053513. The sequence continues at coordinate 52,091 of NZ_JBITXP010000008.1, read as the reverse complement.
GCCCGTACCGACGAACTCCTGGACGAGTCCCAGCGGCTGGCGGCCGAACTGCGCTCGCGCACCGAGGAGCTCCAGGCGCGGCAGGAGGAACTCCAGCGCTCCAACGCCGAACTGGAGGAGAAGGCGGCCCTCCTCGCGACGCAGAACCGCGACATCGAGGCCAAGAACCTGCAGATCGAGCAGGCCCGGCAGGAACTCGAGGACCGCGCCCAGCAGCTCGCGCTCGCCTCGAAGTACAAGTCCGAGTTCCTGGCCAACATGAGCCACGAACTGCGCACCCCGCTCAACAGCCTCCTGATCCTGGCCCAGCTGCTGGCCCAGAACCCGACCCGCAACCTCACGGCCAAGCAGGTGGAGTACGCCGGCATCATCCACTCGGCCGGATCGGACCTGCTGCAACTGATCAACGACATCCTCGACCTGTCCAAGGTGGAGGCCGGGAAGATGGACCTCAACCCGGAGCGCGTGGCGCTGCGCAAGCTCCTCGACTACGTCGAGGCCACCTTCCGCCCCCTCACCTCGCAGAAGAGCCTCGCCTTCACGGTCTCCACCGCCGCGGGCGTCCCCGTCGACCTGGTCACCGACGACTCCCGGCTCCGGCAGGTGCTGCGGAACCTGCTGTCCAACGCGGTCAAGTTCACCGAGCACGGCAGCGTCGAACTCCGCATCGAACCGGCGTCGGACGACGAACTCCCGGCGACCGTCCACCGGGGCGGCCCGGTCGTCGCCTTCCGGGTCGCGGACACCGGCATCGGCATCGCCCGCGAGAACCTGGAGGCGATCTTCGGCGCCTTCCAGCAGGCCGACGGGACGACCAACCGGAAGTACGGCGGCACGGGACTCGGCCTGTCCATCAGCCGCGAGATCGCCTATCTGCTCGGCGGCGCCCTCACGGTCGTCAGCACGCCCGGCGAGGGCAGCACCTTCACCCTCTACCTGCCCGTCGCCCGCCCCGACTTCACGGAGCAGCCGGCCCTCGCCGATCCGGCGGCGGACGGCCAGGCAACCCTCCCGGCCGCGGCACCGGACCGGGACGACACCCCAGCCCTCCCCGCGCGCCCCGCCCCGCACTCGGCCCGGCCGACGCGACGCCTCCTCGTCATCGAGGAGCGCCCCCGCGGGCTCCTCTCGCTCGTCGCCGAGAACGCCCTCACGGAACTCGACGCCGACGGCGGCCGCGCCGACAAGGAGGGCATCGAGCTGATCGCGGTCGTCGGCCCCCAGGAGGCCGCCGCCGCCCTGGCCACGCAGCCGTTCCACTGCGTCGTGCTCGACGTCGACATGGCGGACGGCGGCGCCCTGCGCTTCCTGGACGCCATGGACGGCGACGAGGCCCTGCGCACCGTTCCCGTCCTCGCCCACAACAACCGCCGGCTCGCCACCGACCAGGAGCGCGCCCTCCAGGAGCTGGCCCGCCGACGGCCGCTGGAACTCCTCTCCAGCCTGGACGAGCTGCGCGAGCGGATCGCCCTGCACCTGTCCGCGGAGCAGCCCGGCGACGTCGTGCCCCTGGTCCGGGGAGAGCACTGGGCCCCGGAGCCGCAGGCCATCGACACCACGCTGCGCGGCCGCACCGTCCTCGTGGTCGACGACGACGCCCGCAACCTCTACGCCCTCAGCGGCATCCTGGAGCTGCACGGCATCACGGTGCTGCACGCCGAGAACGGCCGGAAGGGGATCGAGGCCCTCCTCGCCCACCCGACCGTCGACCTGGTCCTGATGGACGTGATGATGCCGGAGATGGACGGCTACACGGCGACCGCGCGGATCAGGGAGATGCCGCAGTACGCGGAACTGCCCGTCATCGCGGTCACCGCCAAGGCCATGCCGGGCGACCGGGAGAAGAGCCTCGCCGCGGGCGCCAGCGACTACGTGACCAAGCCGGTCGACGCCGACGAACTCATCGCCTGCGTCAGCCGCTGGCTGAACGACGGACAGTCCCGTGGCAGCGAGGGATAGATCCGTGGCCGCCCCCACCGGCCCGTACCGCGTCCCGCGGCGGGCACCGCGCCCGCCCGGCGCGATCCGGCCCCGTCCGTCCGGCGGCGCCGAGACCGCCCTACCCGAGGAGTCGTCGACGTGAGTGGCCCCCACATCCGGGACGGGGAACCGTACTCCGGCCCCCACGGGGAAGGCGCACCGGCATCCGCGGCGATCGCGGCGGCCGTCCCCGACCAGGCACCCGTGGACGGCGACCGGCCGTCGGCGCAGGACCGCTTCACGGCCGGCCGGCTGGCGGCCACGGTGGAACGACTGCGCGGCGAGGTGCGCGCCGCGCACGCGGCGGCCGAGGGGCGCGCCCTGGTGGAACTCGCCAAGGGCGTGATCGTCGAGCGCCTGGGCTGCAGCCCCGCCAGGGCGGCACGGCAACTCGCCGAGCTGGCCGACCAGGCCGGGCTCTCCCAGCTGGAGCTGGCCGCGGACATCATCAACCAGGCGGCCCGCGACCGGGTCGCCGAGGCCGCCGGCGACTTCCTCAGGGTGACCGCCGACGAGCCCGGCACCCCCGGCTCGGCCGCCGGGGCCGGCGACTCGGTCGCCGTGCGCCTGCGTACGGCCGAGAGCGCGGCGCTCAGCGCGGACGACACCCAGTCCGTGGCCGAGTCGCTGCTGGCGCACGCCCTCGAACCCCTCGGCGCCGTCGCCGTGGCGATCTGGACCACCGGCCCGGACGCCTCGCTGAGCCTGCGCGGCCACGCCGGGTTCGGCGCCGAGGAGGCGGCCCGCTGGCACCACGTGCCGCCGGGCGTGACCACCGCGGCCCGGCAGGCGCTCACCGGCCGCCGTGCGGTCTGGTACCCCTCGTTGGCGGCCGCCGGCATCCCCTCCATCGGACGCACGCGCCACCCCGACGGCGGCCGGGTCGTCGTCCCCGCCGGGACCGGCGGCCGCATCCACGGCGTCCTGGAGGTCTGCTGGGCCCGCCCGCTGGACCCCCAGCCCCAGGCCGTGGAGCGCCAGATCGAGGCCCTCGCCGAGCTCTGCGCCCACACCCTGGAGGCGCTCCCCGCCCAGGCCGTGTCGACGCGTCCCCTCGTCCCCGGCGGGGACGGACTGCTGGAACTGGCCGAACTCGCCGACGGGCTCTACGACCCCGTCCTCGTCCTGACCCCCCACCTGGACGAGGAGGGCAGGCTGGCCGACTTCCGCATCCGGCACGCCAACGCCCACTTCCAGGATCCGGCCGGCCGGCCCCGGAGCGCCGTCGACGGGGCACTGCTCCTGGAGGCATACCCCGCGACGGCGGGCGGGAGCGAACTCTTCGAACAGATCGAGCGGGTCTACGCCACGGGCGAGCCCTTCCGCTCCCGGCGGACACGGCTGACCGCGCTCGTGGACCAGGTGCCGCTCTCCTCGCTCGCCGACATCAGCATCAGCCGGCACGGGGACAGCGTCTTCCTCATCTGGCGCATCGAGGACGAGTCGGCCCGCCTCGCCAGCCTGCTGCAGCACGCCCAGCGGCTCGGCCGCGTCGGCGCCTTCGAGGAGGACGTCCTCACCGGAGAGATCACCTGGAACGGCCAGCTCTTCGACCTCTTCGGCCGGGAGAAGACGGAACCGCCCGTCCCCCTGCGCGACCTGGCGGCGCACGTCCACCCCGACGACGCCGACACCATCCGGCACTTCCTCCACTCCGTCCTGCACCAGCGCCGGGCGGGCTCCACGGCCTTCCGCCTGCTGCGCAGGGATGGGGTCACGCGCCACATCCGGGTGATCGCCGAACCCGCCCTGGGCGCCGACGACCGGCTCCAGGCGGTCCGAGGCGCCTACCAGGACATCTCGGCGCAGCACTGGACCGAGGTCGCCCTCACGGCCACCCGCGACCGTCTCGTCGCCACGGAGGAGGAGGCGGAGGAGCGCAACCGGCTCACCCTCCAGCTCCAGCACGCCATCATGCCCCCGGCCAAACCGCCGCTCGACGCGCCGGGGCTCGACGTCGCCGTGCGCTACCGCCCGGCCGAGACCGAGTCCCTGGTCGGCGGCGACTGGTACGACGCCGTCGTGCTGCCGTCCAAGAAGGTGCTCCTGTGCGTCGGGGACGTCGCGGGCCACGGCGTGGAGGCCGCCACCGGCATGGTCGTCCTGCGCAACGCCCTGCGCGGCCTCGCCGTCACCGGCGCGGGTCCGGGGCAGCTGCTGTCCTGGCTGAACAGCGTCGCCCACCACCTCACGGCCCATGTCACGGCCACCGCCGTCTGCGGGATCTACGACCCCGAGAGCCGCACGCTGCGCTGGGCCCGGGCGGGGCACCTCCCGCCGGTGCTGGTCCGGGGGAGCGGGGCGGCCGATCTGCCGCTGCTCCGGGGGCTGCTGCTCGGGGCCCTCGCCGAGGCCGAGTACGAGGAGGCGGAGCTCCGGCTCGAACCCGGCGACACCGTGCTGATGTACACCGACGGACTCGTCGAACGGCGGGACACCTCCGTGCACGACTCCGTCACCCAGCTGCTGGCCACCGCCCAGCTGCCGGCCGACTGTCTCGAACGCCGGCTGGACCTGCTGTTGTCGCGCAGCAAGTCGGACACGGACGACGACACGTGTCTGGTCGGTGTCCAGGTGACCTGATCGCCGACCGCCCGCCGCACCGCCCGTCCCCACCACCGTGGAAAGCAGGGAACATGTCCGAGCGAGAACCGAACCTGAACGTCGACGTCACGATCCGCGACACCGGCACGGCGGTGCTGTCCCTGGGGGGTGAACTCGACATGGAGACCGCCCAGCTGCTCGACGACCACCTGGCGGATCAGCTCCGGCAGGGACGGGCCAGCCTCGTCCTCGACCTGTCCGCGCTGGGCTTCATGGACTCCTCCGGCCTGAACGTCCTGATCAGGGGGGTCCACAAGGCGCGCGCCCTCGGGGGAGACCTGTACCTCGCCGCGCCGACGTCGCCGGTGCGACGCATCCTGGACATCACCGGAGTGACGACCACGATCCCGCCGCACGCCGGTGTGGCCGAGGCGCTGGCCGCGGCCGGCGGCGCGAGGTAGACGAAGGACGGTGCGGTCCCTGGGCACGGGACCGCGCCCAGGGCAGGAAGGAAGCGGGAACGGGAAGGAAGCGGGAGAACGTGCACGAGATCGCCGACGTGGAGCAGGCGCTCCGCAGGGCAGCTCCGCACCGGCTGGTGGACGTCGTCGAGGACGCCCTGCGGAAGCACTGCGGCGCCCGGCGGGTGGAGCTCCGTCTGGCCGACTACGGGCTGCGGACCCTCCAGCCCGTCGAGCGCGCGCCCGGGGCGGCACCGTCGATCCCGATCCACGACAGCCCGCAGGGGCGCGCGTTCGGCGCCCAGGAGCCGTACGTCACCCACGGGCCCGACGGGATCCTGATCCACCTTCCCGTCACCGTGCGGGGAGACCGGCTGGGCGTCCTCACCGTCGGCCTGCCCCCGGGGTCCGACGTCGGGGCCGCGCTGCCCAAACTCGCCCAGGTCTGCGAGGCGCTGGGGCACGAGATCCTGGTGGCCGAGCGGGACACGGACCTGTACGTGCTGGCGCGGCGGGCGACGCGGCTCACCCTCGCGGCCGAGATGCAGTGGCAGCTCCTGCCCGGCCGCTCGTGCGCCCGTCCCGAGTTCGCCCTCGGCGCCCATCTGGAGCCCGCCTACGCGATCTTCGGGGACAACTACGACTGGTCGGTCTCGGACGGCCGGCTGACCCTGACCGTCACCAACGGCATGGGGGAGGGCATCGAGGCCGCCCTGCTGACGAACCTGGCGATCAACGCGCTCCGCAACGCCCGCCGGGCCGGTCTGGGCCTCGCGGACCAGGCCGCCCTGGCCGATCAGGCCGTGTACGCGCAGTACCGAGGCAGCGCCTTCGTGTCGGTGCTCCTGCTGAGCTTCGACCTCGCCACCGGCGAGGTGGAGGCCGTGGACGCGGGTTCGCCCCGGCTGTGGCGGCTGCGGGGCCACTCCGTCGAGTCCGTCTCCTTCGAGGCGCAGCTCCCCCTCGGCATGTTCGAGGACAGCCTCTACGTGCCCGAGCGGTTCACCGTGCGCCCGGGGGACCGTCTGCTCTTCGGCAGCGACGGGGTCTACGCCGCCGTCTCGCCCGACGGGGAGAGCTACGGAGAGCGGGCGCTGGCCCGCGCGCTCAGCGGGACACGGCTGCTTCCGCCCACGCACGTGCCGCAGGCGGTGCTGCGTGAGCTCGCCGCGTACCACGGCGGCACCCCGCTGGAGGACGACGCCCTCGTGGTCTGCCTCGACTGGCACGGGACCCCGTCAACAGTTGCCGTGTGACAACTGTATCCTTGGGGCAACACCTGGCTCGTGCCCGGTTGAACGCATCGAGGATGACCGGAGAGTGGCAGTGAGGACATGGAGTGTGCGGCCGGCCGGCGCCGGCGGCGCGCGGGAATCAGGCCGAACTGACGTCCTTCAGCGGCGTGTCAGGGCGTGACGAGACCGTCGGCGCGCCCTCTCCCAGTGCCTCCTGGAACCCGATGAGCCCCCGTAGCAGCGCCTTGCGGCTCGTCGGCGACATGGCGGCGACGACCGCGAGCAGAGCCTCCTCGCGCTGGGCCCGGAGGTCCCGCAGGTACGCCTTGCCGTGGACGGTCAGGTGCAGCTCCAGCTGCCTCCGGCTCACCGGACTGGGCAGCCGCTGGACGAAGCCCAGCGCCTCCAGCCGGTCGCACATGCGGCTCACCGAAGGCGGCGCGGACCCGAGCAGGTCGCCCAGCGTACGGAGGCTGATCCCCTCCTCGCGGTCCAGGCTGTACAGCACGCGCAGCTGACTCGCCGACACCGGCGTCGGCGACACCATGTCCCGACCGCGCTCCCACAGCACCTCCAGGAGCTCGATGATCTCCCGGGCGGCCTGAGTCGTCTGCTGCCGCTCCCGTTGGGACGGGGCGGGGTTGGTGTTCATGCCTGCCGACACTCCTCGGGCGTCCGGGGCCGAGGACGTCGGCCTTCCGACGGACCGGTCATCTCCACATCTCTCCAGAAGGCGGTACGGACTCGGTGGATCGACACGTGACAGTGGAAAGCGCACTGCGCGGGGCGGCACCACACCTCCTCCTGGACTCCCTCCGTACCAGTCTCGCGCAGCAGTACGCCGCGTCCTGCGCCGACCTGCTGCTCATCGACTACGGGTTCACGTCCCTGCGCCCCGTGCGGCCCGTGCAGGCACCCGCCGGGGTGCGACACGTGCCCGTGGACACGGGGCCCGCCGGTCGCGCCTTCCGCACGCAGCAACCATATCTTTTCCGTGATGACGGGCCCACGGCGACCGTTTGCCTTCCCGTCACGGTCCGCGGCGACCGGCTCGGCGTCCTCGTGGTCCTGCTGCCCCCGGACCGCGCCACCCCGGGGACCGTCGAGAGCCTCGGCCGCGTCGCCGAGACCCTCGGACACGCCCTGCGCGTCGCCGACCGCCACACCGACCTGTACCGCAGCACCCGCCGGACGCGCGCCCTCACCGTCGCCGGGGAGATGCAGTGGGACAGCCTGCCGGGCCGGTCCTGCACCGGGCCGGCCTTCGACCTGCACGCCTACTGGGAACCCGCCTACACCTCGGGGGGCCACCTCCTGGACTGGAGCGTGACCGAGGACGAACTGCTCCTCGTCGTCGCCGACGGCGCCGGACCCGGCACCCCGGCCGCCCTGGTCAGCACCCTCGCCCTCAACGCGATCCGCAACGCCCGACGGGCCGGACTCGACCTGGTGGGGCAGGCCAGCCTCACCGACCAGGCGCTCTACGGCCAGTACCGGGGGAAGAGCCCGCTCGCCGCGCTCCTGCTCCGCCTCGACCTGGCCACCGGCGGGACCGAGGCCGTCGACGCCGGATCGCCGACGCTCTGGCGGACGCGCGGAACCACGACCGAGCGCATCGAACTGGACCGCCAGCTGCCCCTCGGCATGTTCGAGGACACCGTCTACGCCACGCAGCGCCTCCGCCTCCTGCCCGGCGACCGGCTCGTCTTCGTCGCCTGCGACCCGGGCGGTCCCCCGCACGGCGGGGAGAACGAGGCGCTGGACGGCCCCGTCGCCCGCGCCCTGGCGCGGACCGCCCGCCTGAACTGCGCGGACGCCCCCAGAGCCGTGGTCCGGGCGCTGCGGGAGACGCCCCGCGACGTACCGGACGCCGTCCTCGTCGTCTGCCTCGACTGGCACGGACCCGGGGCCGGACGATCCGGTGCGGCCCCGGAGGGGGACGGCGGCCCGCTCCCGCCGTCCCTCTCCCCCTGACACGACCGCGGTGGGCGTGATCCCCGATGCGGGCGGTGTGGAATCCATGAAGAGGGGAAAGGCGGAGTACGAGGTGCCCAGTGCGCCCGCCCATCCGTACGAGGGGAGTGCCAGGGCCATGACGGACGCCATCACCGCGGAGCGTGCGGTACCGGAGCCCCTGCTGTCCGCGAGTGCCGTGTTCGACAGCACCGCCGACGGCGGAGCGATCGGTTCCGCACGTGCCTTCACCGCCGACTTCCTCGCGGCCGCGCCGGCCGTCCGGCGGGAACCGGTGACGCGGGAACGCGTCGACCTGGCGAAGCTGGTGGTCAGCGAACTGGTGACCAACGCGCTCCGGCACACCTCCGGCCCCTGCCGCCTGCTCCTCGAACTGCGCCAGGACGCCCTGGAGATCTCGGTGTTCGACCGTGCGGCGGCCGCCCCCGTACCCCGCGGACACGACCCGCGCCGGATCGGACAGCACGGCGTCGAGATCGTCGTCGCCGTCTGCGAGAGCGTGCGCGTGGAGCCGGAGCCGGACGGCAAGCGGGTCCGGGCCCTCCTCTCCCTCCTGCCGTCGGACGCCGGGGCGGGAGCCTGACGGCAGGCGCGCCCACGCGACGCACCGGCTCCGCGACGGAACCGGCCGGGCCGAAGCCCTAGGGGCGTCGGACCCGGCCGGGAGAAGCCCTCGGGGACGTCACGGGGCCGTCAGCCGGACCTCAGCGCCGCTCGCCGGACGTGCGGCGCGACCGCCGCCGGAGGGAACGGCGCTCGTTCTCGGTGAGACCGCCCCACACACCCGTCACCTGACGGGAGTCGTCCATGGCCCAGCGCAGGCACTCCGCCCGCACCGGACAGTGCCGGCAGACCTCCTTGGCCTCGTCGGCCTGGACGACCGCGGAGGGGCCCACCCCCACGGGGAAGAACAGGTCGGGGTCCACCTCGCGGCAGGCCGCCGCCGCCCGCCAGCCGTCCATGTGGGCCTCCCGGGTGTCCATGTGATCCTCCTGGTGCATGCGTCGTCACTCGTCTCCGTTCGCCTCACCGCCCGCCCGCGGCCGAAACCGCCCGGCGGCGATTCGTCCGGCACGGACAGGGCATCCGGAGGTCGAGCGAGAGGAGCGAGCCGACATGACCACAGTGAAGGCCCACATGCCCGGGGCGGGGAGAGCGGTCCGCGAGGAGGCCGTACGGGCGGGCGCCCGAGCCGGTTTCGCGGCACGGGGCGTGCTGTACCTGCTCGTCGGGGCACTGGCCGTACGCATCGCCCTGACGGGGACGGACGAGCAGGCCGACCGGGGAGGCGCCGTCGCGCACCTGGCGGCCACCCCGTTCGGTGCCGTCCTCCTCTGGGCCCTGGGCGCCGGCCTCGCGGGAATGGCGGCGTGGCGCCTGTCGGAGGCGGTCCTCGGAGCGGCCGGACCCAAGGGGGACAAGGTGTACACCCGCGCCCTGTCCGCCGGCCGCTGCGTCTTCTACGCCGGCTCCGCCTTCCTCGTCCTCTCCTTCGCGATGGGGGAGCGGGGGAGCGGCGAGGGCTCGACCGACCGGCAGAGCCGGGACCTCACCGCCCGCCTGCTCGAACTCCCGGGCGGCCGCTGGTGGGTCGGCGCGGTCGCCGTCGGCGTTCTGGCGGCCGGGCTGTGGATCGCGGTCCGGGCGGTCCTGCGGAAGTACCGGGACCACCTGGCGTGGGGGCGCCTGGAGACGTACCAGCGCCGCTTCATGGACGTGACCGGCGTGGCCGGCGGCATCGGGCGCGGCCTCGTCTTCGCCGCGCTCGGGCTCTCCGGCGTGCGGGCGGCGACGGCGTTCGACCCGAGCCGGGCCAAGGGCATGGACGACGCGATCCGTTCGTTCGCGCAGACCCCGGCGGGCCCCTGGCTGCTGCTCGTCGTGGCCGCCGGCCTCGTCCTCTTCGGAGCCTTCTCCTTCGGCCAGGCGAAGTGGCGCGACCTCTGATCCCGCTCCGTCGCGTCCGGCTCAGGTCGGGAGGGTTCCGGTCGGGAGGGTTCCGGGGAGCGGTCCTTCCGTGAAGTTCCTGTGCCCTGGAGGTGGGGGTATGGCGGACATGGGCCCGGCCCGTACCGGAAGAGGGGGGTTCACTTGATGTGCGGTCCGTACTGAGGGAGGGTGGACGAGCGAGTTGTCGTCGAGCGGGAAGGTGGCGGGCCCCCATGGGCGGCCACGCATATGACTGTTTTCGAAGACGATCCGGGCCTGTCACGGGCCACTCCCACGGTCGCGGGCACCTCCTGGCTCCGCTCGCCCCACCCGGCCCTGGTGGCCGACGGCCGGGGAAGCGTCGTGGAGTTCAACGACGCCGCGGCGGACCTCTTCCCGGGGATGGACGTCGGCGCGTGGCTGGACGAGGTCGTCCCCGGCTGGCTGGCCGATGCGCACCGGCGACTCACCCGTCCTCCGCGGAAGCGGCCCGTTGAGAAGTCCGTCCGCGCGGGGCGCCCCGCTCTGCGGGGGAGTCACGAGGGCCGCCTCCTGCGGGCCCACCCCACCGACTCCGGCCACGGCGACGTCGCCTGGTGGCTGGTCGACGACTCCGACCTGACCGCGGCGGAGGAGGCCCTGAGGACCGAGCAGGAACGCACCGCGCTCCTGGCGGAGGTCTCCACGCAGCTGCTGTCCTCGCTCAACCCGGACCGGTGCCTGGAGAAGACGGCCCTGCTCGCGGCGGCCCACCTCGCCGACGCGGCGCTCGTGATCTCCCCGCCCGTGCGGAACCGGCACGGTGTGGTCATCGCGGTGGGGGACCGGGTCACCGGGCACCAGGTGACGATGGACCCCACGGCGGTTCCCGGCCTGGCCGAGGCCCTCCAGGGCTTCCCGCCGGTGCCCGCCCGGTGGATCGATCCGGCCGAGCTGCCGGAATGGGCCGTGCCCGAAGGCGTGGAAGGGCCCCCGGGATCCGTCTCCATCACCTCGCTGCCGGGCCACGGCGTGCCCGCGGGCGCCCTCATCCTGCTGCGGCGCAGCGGCCGGACGGCCTTCGACGCCTCGGAAGAACTCTTCGCCCGGCTGTTCGCCGCCCGCGCCGGCGCCGCACTGTCGGCCGCGCGGATGTACGCCGAACAGGCGCGCATCACCCGTGCGCTGATCGCCGAACTCCTCCCGCCGCAGCTCCACCACGTCCACGGGGTCGACTTCGCCGGCGGCTACCGCACCTCCCACGACACGGAGAGGATCGGCGGCGACTTCTACGACGTGCACGCCGGGACCGACGCCGACCAGGAGTCGCTCGCCGTCCTGGGGGACGTGTGCGGCAAGGGGCTGGACGCCGCCGTGCTCACGGGCAGGATCCGCAGCACCCTGCACGCGCTGCTGCCCCTCGCCGACGACCACCAGAACGTCCTGAGGCTGCTCAACGGAGCCCTCCTGACCGCCCGCCACACCCGGTTCGCCACGCTGGTCCTGGCCTCGGTGAGACGCACGGGCGGACGGGTACGGCTCAGGCTCACCAGCGCCGGCCACCCCGGGCCGCTGATCCTGCGCACCACGGGAGAGGTGGAGGAGGTGGACACGAGCGGAACCCTGGTGGGAGCGCTGCCCGAGGTCACCTCCCGGTCCGCGACCGTGCACCTGGCGCCCGGAGAGACGTGCCTGCTCTACACGGACGGAATCACCGAGGCCCGGGGCGGGCCGCTCGGGTCGGCCATGTTCGGGGAGGAGCGGCTCCGGACCGCCCTGGCCGACTGCGTCGGACTGCCGGCGGAGGCCGTCGTCGAACGCATGCAGATGATCGCGGGCGACTGGGTGGGCGGCGGCCCGCACGACGACATGGCGATCGTCGCGATCACCGCACCGCACACCACCCATCTGTCCGCGGTCAACGGGCACACCCGGGGCAGGTACACCGCATGACCACACACACCACGACCTCCTCCCCCGACCTCGCCGGCACCCGCGAGCGGCTGTGGGCGGCCCTGGGGGAGAGGGACGAGGCGGCGGCCGCCGCGGCGGTCCTCGACGCCTGTGACGCCGGCACACCCGTGGAGGAGATCCTGCTCGACGTGATCGGTCCCGTGCAGGCCCGGGTCGGCCGCGCATGGGCGGCCGACCGGATCAGCGTCGCCCAGGAGCATGCCGCGACGGCCATCCAGGAACGCCTCATCGCGGCCCTCGCCCATCGGACCCCGCCCTCCCGCCGCCCCCGGCCGGCGGGTCCGGGGGGAGACGGGACGGCCCCGCGGCGCGTCACCGTCGCCTGCGTCGACGGGGAATGGCACGCCCTGCCCGCCCGCCTCCTCGCCGAGGTCCTGCGCGGCCGCGGCTTCCTCGTCGACTACCTCGGGGCGCACGTCCCCACCCCGCACCTGATCGCGCACCTCCACCAGACCGGGGCGGACGTGGTCGCGCTCTCCTCCTCCCTGCCCGTCCGCCTGCCGACGGCCCACGCGGCCGTCACCGCCGTCCAGGCCATCGGGCTCCCCGTCATCGTCGGAGGAGCCGCTTTCGGTCCCGACGGCAGATACGCCCGTCTGCTCGGCGCCGACGGGTGGGCGCCCGACGCCCGCGCCGCCGCCTCCCTCCTGGCCGAGGGCCCGCGGCGTCCCGCGGGAGTCCTGGCCGGTTCGGACCGCGGCCTGCCCCATCTGCTCGACCAGGAGTACACCCTCGTCACCCGCACCCGGACCCGGCTCACCCGCGGCGTTCTCGAAGGGCTGGAGGCCAAGGTCCCGGCCATGGCCGCGTACACCGGGGAACAGCGAGAACGGACGGCCGAGGACATCGCCCACATCGTCGACTTCCTCGCCGCGTCCCTCTACACCGACGACGCCGAGCTGTTCACCGGCTTCCTCACCTGGACCGCGGAGGTCCTCCGCGTCCGCGGCGTCCCGACCGGCGCTCTGCTCGCCGCGCTCGACCTCCTCTCCGAAGCCCAGCGCGACTTCCCCCGCGCACAGGCCCACCTCGCCGCAGGACGTCGCGCCCTCATCCGCGTACCCGACCCCCAGGCCTCCGGACTCCACGCATGACCGCACTCCCCGACCACACCTTCGAACTGGCGATCGTCACCGATGAGGACGGCGTCCTGTACGCGGAGCTCGCCGGCGACCTCGCCTGGGACGTCGCCGACGAACTGCTGGACGCCGTCCGCGCCCGCCTCTCCTCGGCCCCCGGCCTCTCGGACGTCCACCTCGACTGCGCCCGGATGACCTTGTGCGACTCGATGGGCCTCTCCGCCTTCCTGGCCCTCCACCGGGACACCGAGGCGGCGGGAGCACGGCTGCACATCGACCGCAGGCCGCCCTTCCTCGACAGGCTGCTCCTGCTCACCGGCACGTACCGGCACCTGACGGGCATACCCGGGACGGCCGAGTCCGACGGCGTCGCCCCGGGCGAGGAGACGGACAGCCCTCAGCTGCCCGGCCCCTGACGGGGCGCGGCCCGCCGCGCCGGCGAGGCCCTCAGGAAGGCCGGTCGGGCGAGGGCGGCCGGAAGCAGGCGGTGACGTCCTTGCCCCGGGGGCAGGGACGGGCCTGCCAGTCGTCGGCGAGGGCGTCGATCAGGAGCAGGCCCCGCCCGCCGAGGGAACCCTCGTCGGGACGGCGCTGCTCGGGCACGTGGGACGACGCGTCGTGCACGGTCACGTGCAGACACTCCTCGTCCCACGTCAGGATGAGCTGGGCGTCGCTGTGGGCGTGGACGTGGGCGTTGGTGACCATCTCGGAGACGGCCAGGACCACGGAGTCCACCAGGTCCGGCGCCGTACGGTCCCAGCCGAGGGCCGCCAGGTGCTCGCGCGTCCAGTCCCGCGCCGACTTCACGCCGCTGCTGACGGGCAGCGACCGCGCCCATCCGACCGCTTTCAGTGAGGGGTCCCGCGCCATGTCTCTCCTCCGCTCGGCCACGCTGCACGTTCCGTCTGCCCCGCCCCTCGGCGCGAGAACCCGGGAGCCGGCGACCGGGCCCGGTCCGAACACGACCGGGACGGCCGCAACGGCGCCCGCGTCAGCGGCCGCTGACGACACCTCACGCCTGGCGGACACATCCCGGGAAAAAAATTTGGAATGGACTTTTACGGTCGGGGTAGGCGGCTGCCAGCGGACCACGAACCGGGGTTCGGGATGAGGGAGAGAGGGGACAGGTGTGACGGTCACCACGATGTCGACCACGGACGTTGAGGTCGGGACGGGGACACTGCCGGAGGTCCCGGACCCGTCGGCGGTCGCGCCGAAGGACGCCCGAGCCCTGTCGAAGGTCTTCTTTCAGCAGCTCACGGTGCTGGAGGAAGGGACCCACGAGTACCAGTACGCGCGCAACACCCTCATCGAGATGAACATGAGCCTGGTCCGCTACGCGGCCGGGCGGTTCCGTCACCGCGGCGACGAGATGGAGGACATCGTCCAGGTCGGCATGATCGGCCTGATCAAGGCGATCGACCGTTTCGAGCTCTCCCGGGAGGTCGAGTTCACCACGTTCGCCGTCCCCTACATCGTCGGGGAGATCAAGCGGTTCTTCCGGGACACCTCCTGGGCGGTCCACGTGCCCCGCCGCCTGCAGGAGGCCCGGGTGGAGCTGGCCAAGGCGACCGAAGAGCTGAGCACGCGCCTGGGCCGGATGCCGACGGTCAAGGAACTGGCCGAACTGATGAGCCTCACGGAGGAGGAGGTCACCGAGGCGCGGCTGGCCTCCAACGGCTACAACTCCTCCTCGCTCGACGCCGCACTGGGCGGCGAGGAGGAGAACGGGGACGCCTCCCTGGCCGACTACATCGGCAGTGAGGACCCCGCCATGGAGCTGGTGGAGGACTTCCACGCCCTCGCTCCGCTCCTCGGCGGCCTCGACGAGCGCGACCGGCGGATCATCCACCTGCGGTTCGTCGAAGAACTCACCCAGGCCCAGATCGGGGAACGGCTGGGCTGCTCCCAGATGCACGTCTCCCGTCTGCTCTCGCGCACGCTGAAGCGCCTGCGTGAGGGCATGCTCGCCGACAGCAGCTGATCCTGGGGCCCACGGGAGCCGGCCCGAAGGGGGGAACCCACCCTTCGGGCCGGACCGGCCGCGCCTCCTGGTCCGCACCTGTTCGGGCCCGTGCCTGTTCAGGAGCGAAGGGGGTCAGTGCTCGCAGAGGGAGAACTCCCGCTCGTAGAGCTGCTCGTTGTGTTCGTCGACGAAGAACTTGCGTTCCCGCATGAGCTGTTCGCGGTACTCCTCGGCCTGGGCGCGCGTCATGGTCGAGGTGGCGGACCAGGGCTGCTGCGGGGGCACGTCGGAGGTCGAGACGATCTTCTCCGACGGGTCGACCAGGAAGAACGCGAGGATCTTGCGATGGCCCGGCCGAGTGGGGTCCACGAGGCGGAACGGGCCGACGCGGTGCTGCAGGACGTTCGGGAACGCCAGACAGCGGCCCGCCGGTGTCGACGCCGACCCCAGCACCTGGTTCAGCGCGTCCTCGTCCTCCAGTCCGTACACCTCACGCAGACCGTTGTCGTCGTTCTGCTCGTAGTCAGGGTCGTCGAGCGCCGCCCGGAAACTCAGCCGGCTCTCGGTGATGTTCTCGCTGTCCCAGTAGTAGATGCCGGTCGAGACGATCCGCTCGTTCAGCATCCCCTCGACGTGCCACGAACCGCCGGCGTACTCGGGCCTCTCCGGGGTCAGGTGAAGGGTGGCGAGCTTGACGACGACCTGGAGACCGCGGCCGCGCAGATCGATCCGGGCGGACTCGTCGGGCACCTCGGGCGGGGTGAAGTCCGGGGCGTCCGGTACGACCGGGCGGCGGTTCTCCCACCAGTCGTCCTGGGCGCTTTCCCATGCACGGAGGGCTTCGGCGTAGGCCTCGTCGTCGCCGTAGGAGGACCTGTCCGGACACACCGGCTCCGAGTCGTACCACCCGTAGGGATCGGCCTCGATCCGCAGGGGCCGCGGATGGCGCAGATCGGTGAGCACGTTCTCCAGCAGCGGGCGCATGCGCGCGAACAGGTCCGGCAGGACGGAGGCGAGTTCGTGATGAGCCTCGGGGTGGACGTTGTTGACGTACGAACGGAAGACGACCTCGCCGTCGTCACGGACGTCGACGTCCGTGGGCAGCCACTGGAACCTCTCCGAGAACTCGTACTTCGAGTAGCGGTCCGTCGGGTTCCGCCAAGCCCGCTCGGGCGCGCCGCTCACCTCCCGCACCAGGCAGAACAGGGAGGGGTGGACCAGATCCAGCACCTGGCCGTCGGATCCGGGATGCCAGTCCCGCTCCGCTTCGGGGACCTGCTCCAGGACCCGGACGGCCTCGCGCAGCCGGGACCTGAGCTTGTCGTCGATCAGGGTGTCCGACTGCCACACCCCGTCGACGGCGGACACCTCGACGCCGGTCCGTTCGTCCCGCAGCGCCGCGTAGTGCGCGAGCTCGGCGAGCACGTAGCGAACCTGCGCTTCGGTGAGCCCCTGGGCGATCGCCTCCCGCGTCCACCTGGCGACGACGCCGGCATCGTTCATCTTGTCGAACCACCCCGGCTTCGCCCGGATGTGCGAGCTGCACTGCATCATCTGAAGCTCCCGCAGCGTTCGGGGCGTCGCGAACGCTGCGGAACGGGAAGCGTGAAAGGGCAGCGGGAAAGCGGACAGGCCGGTCAATTCTCTTGGTCCTCCCGGTCGGTGTGCGGTGGCGGGAACGATACTTCAGCGCACTGACACCGCCGCCGTCACCGCGGACGCCGTCGAGGGCCACGGCGTGTGGGGCCGGGACCCCGGCCTCTGACGACCCGGCCGGTCAGAGGGGGACGTTCAGAGGGTGACGACCGTCGTCTCGGTCGCCTTCACGCTGGTCCAGACGGACACCCCGTCGGCGAGGCCGAGTTCGGCGGCGGCTTGCGGGGTGATCTCGGCGACGAGGTCGGGGGCGGTGTCGGAGACGACGAGGACGCGCAGTCGGCTGCCGCTGGTGGTGATCTCGCGTACGGTGCCGGGCCAGACGTTACGGGGGCTGCCGGCCGGCTTCTCGCGGTGGAGGGACACCGCCTCGGGGGCGACGATCGCGAGCGCGGGGGCTCCGGGAGGCGGCGGGTCGGCCGCGACCAGGGTGCCGCCGCCGTCGAGCGCGAGGCCTTCCGCGGTGGTGGTGCCGGGCCAGGCGTTGCGGCCCAGCATCCGGGCGACCCATGGCGAGCGGGGGTGACGCGTGACTTCGGCGGGGCTGTCGTCCTGGAGGGCGCGGCCGTCGTCGAGGACGAGCACGCGGTCGGCGAGGGAGACGGCCTCGACGGGATCGTGGGTGACGATGAGACAGACGCCGCCGAAGCGCGCGAGGTGCGTGCGCAGGGTGTGGCGGACGTGGGCGCGGGTGGTCTGATCGAGGGCGGCGAGCGGTTCGTCGAGGACGAGCAGCCGGGGCCGGGCGGCGAGGGCCCGGGCGAGGGCGACGCGTTGGGCCTGGCCGCCGGAGAGCTGGGACGGCCTGCGGTGGGCGAGGTGGCCGACGCCGAGCCGGTCGAGCCAGGTCCGGGCCTCGCGCCGGGCTTCGGCGCGCGGGACGCCCTGGGAGCGCAGGCCGTAGGCGGTGTTGGCGAGCGCCGTCATGTGGGGGAAGAGGGCGCCGTCCTGCGGCACCCAGGCGACCCGGCGGCGGTGCGGGGGCAGCCCGGTGACGTCGACGGCGCCGAGGGTGAGGTGGGCGTGGGCGCGGGGCGTGAGGCCGAGGAGGGCGCGGAGGAGGGTGGTCTTGCCGGCGCCGTTGGGGCCGACGACGGCGATGGTGGTGCCCGGTTCGGCGTCGAGGGTGAGCCGGGTGAAGCCGGTGACTTCGGCGTGCAGCGCCCAGCGCTCCCCGGGCCCGTCCGTCTCGGCCCCGTTCGCCCCGGACCCGTTCGTCTCGGGAGAGGCGGACGGGAGGCCTTCCCCCGGGCCGGGTTCGGCCCCGGGGGCGGCGGCACGGCGGACGCGGTCGGCCGGGGCGCCGGTCCATCGTCCGCGCAGGGCGACGAGCACGGCCATGGCGATGGCGAGCAGCAGCAGGGAGACGGAGGTCGCCGCTTCCGGTTCGTCCTGCAACAGCAGATAGACCTGGAGGGGGAGGGTCTGGGTGGTGCCGGGCAGGTTGCCGGCGAAGGTGATCGTGGCGCCGAACTCGCCCAGCGCCCGCGCCCAGGTCAGGGCGGCGCCGGCGATGACCCCGGGCGCGACCATGGGCAGGGTGACGGTGAAGAAGACCCGGACCGGTGAGGCGCCGAGCGAGGCCGCCGTCTCCTCGTACCGCGGCCGCAGTCCGCCGAGCGCGCCCTCCAGGCTGATGACCAGGAACGGCATGGCCACGAACGTGGCCGCGAGCACGGCACCCGAGGTGTGGAACGGCAGTGTGACGCCGAACGTCGACTCCAGCCACGGCCCGAGGAGCCCCCGCCGCCCGAAGGCGAGCAGCAGCGCCACACCGCCGACGGTCGGCGGCAGCACCATCGGCAGCAGTACCAGCGAGCGGACGAACGCCTTGCCGGGGAAGGACACCCGGGCGAGCAGCCAGGCCAGCGGGACGCCGAGCAGCAGCGACAGGCCGAGCGCCCAGAACGAGACGAGCAGCGAGAGCTTCAGCGCCCGGACCGTGCCCGGCGAGCTCAGATGGCCGGCGAGCTCGCCCCACTCGGTCCGCGCCAGGATCCCGATCAGGGGCAGCGTCAGGAACGCCACGGCCGCCAGCGCGGGCAGCGCCAGCAGGAGGGGCGGGCGGGTGCCGGAGGTGCGTACGCCTGCTCGTTTCATCGATGGTCCCGAAGACTTGAGGGCATGGAGGGCGAGGGGCTGTCCGTCCCCCCGGTACGGACAGCCCCTCGCGATCTGGGTGCTCCCTGACGGTTACGGCTTCTGGAAGCCGGCGTCCTGGAGGATCTTCTGGCCTTCCGGGGAGGAGAGCCAGGCGACGAACGCGGCGGCCGCCCGGGCGTTCTTGGAGTCCTTGAGCGTAGCGGCCGGGTACTGCGCGACGGCGTTCTGCGCGTCGGGGATCTCGACGGCGTCGACCTTGTCCCCGGCGCTCTCGGCGTCCGTCCTGTAGACGAGTCCGGCGTCGGCCTCGCCCAGCTCGACCTTGCTGAGCACCGCGCGGACGTTCGGCTCCTGGGAGACCGGCTTCACGGTGATCTTCTGGGCGTCGAGGATCTTCTTGCTGTACTTGCCGGCCGGCACCTCCGGGGCGGCGAGGACGACCTTGAGCTTGGTGTCCGCGAGGTCCTTCAGCTCGTCGATCTTGAAGGGGTTGCCCTTGCCGGTGGCGATGACGAGCCGGTTCTTCGCGATGACCGCCGGGGCGCTCGTGTCGGCCCTCACCTTGTCCATGCTCTTGGTGTCGGCGGTGACCAGGACGTCGGCGGGCGAGCCCTGGGCGACCTGGGCGACGAGCTCCTGCGAGCCGGCGAAGGAGAAGGTGATCTTCGTGCCCGGGTGCGCCTTCTCGTAGGCGGCACCGGCCGTCTTGAACACGTCCGTCAGGGACGCGGCCGCGAGGACGGTCAGGTTCGCCTGCGGCGCGGAGCTCGAACCGGAGCCCGCCGGGCCGCCGGTGTCCTTCTCGCCGCCGTCGCTCGACGAGCAGGCCGCGAGCGGCACCAGCAGAGCGGCGGTGAGGACGGCGGCGGCCGTACGGCGTCCGGCGGGGGTGAGGACGAGGGACATGAGGTCTGGTCTCCTGGGGACGAACGGAAGGTGCGGTGGGAGGCCGGCCGTGCTGGCGGCCGGGGCGTACCGGTGGTGCGTGAGGGGTCGGGGGATCAGGTGCGGTCGATGTGCACGCTGGTCGACTTCACGCGGGCGGTGGCCTGCATGCCGACTTCCAGTCCCAGCTCCTCCACGGCCTCGCGGGTGAGGAGGGAGACCAGGCGGTGCGGTCCGGCCTGGATGGTGACCTGGGCCGCGATGTCACCGAGCCTGATCGCCGTGACGATGCCGGGGAACGCGTTGCGTGCCGTCGTGTACGGCACGTCCTCGTCGTCGCCCTGGGCGATCTCCGCGGAGAACGCGGCCAGCGACGTGCCGTCGATGACGCGCCGGCCGCTCTCGTCGCGGTGGGTCGCGACCCGGCCCGCGTCCGCCCAGCGCCGGGCGGTGTCCGGGCTCACGCCCAGCAGACGAGCGGCCTGCCCGATGGTGTAGGACTGCATATGCGACACCGTAGGGCTCCCTGCCTCTTATCTGCAACAAACACGTAGGACCCTCCATCGCGTATGAGAGGGGGCTTGGAGGAAGGGACGAGGAGAGGCGCCCGGTGGTCTCAGCCCTCGGACGGAGAGGGGTCGGGAAGCCGGTGGGCGCCGATCCAGATCCCGGTGCCCGCGCTGCCGTAACGGGCGCCGCAGCGGTCGGACGGGACGACGAGCCGGGTGCCGGCGGCGTCGAGCTCCTCGTCGTCCATGCGGGTCGCGAGCAGCACGGGGGCGTTGCCGAAGTCGGCGTCGATCTCCGCCCACGGCAGAACCGTGTGGTGCCCGTCGCCGTCGCTCACGGCCACCAGGAAGCGGGAGCGTTCCTTGCGGCGGGCGGGGTCGAAGCCGGGGCGCGCCCCGGCCCCCGCGGCGTGCGGGCGGCACCGCGCGGACGCGTGACGAGGACGGGGCGGGGATGGCACGGCGGACGCCGTGCCACCCCCTTCGGTCGTACGGGCTCGGTGCGGCCGTTCCTACGCGCGGGCCGTCCGCGTCCGGTGCACGAGACCGGTGATCACGTCCACCACCAGGAAGGCGAGCAGCGTGCAGCCCAGGACGGGGAGTGCCCAGCCGAGGGCGGCGACCAGCGGGACGCCCACGGCGAGCGCGGGCAGCGGGATGCGGCGCCAGGTGCCGCGGGCGGGAGCGCGGCCGGCGAGGGCCGGGCGGCCCTCGCGGTTCGGGCGGCGCTGCCACCACATGCGGTAGCCCCAGAAGGTGATGAGGATCAGGCCGAGCGCGACGACGGCGAGCACGACCTGGTTGGCGATCCCGAAGAGCACGCCCATGTGGCCCTGCACGCCGAGCTTCGACAGCTTGGCGAGGAGCGGGTAGTCGGCCCACCGGGTGCGTGCGGTGACCTCGCCCTTCGCGGGGTCGACGGCGACCTGGTCGTAGTGGACCGGCCAGACGTCGTCCTTCTGTGCCACGACCCAGGCGCTGGAGGCGTCGGCGGGCGGAGTGAGCTGGACCGTGCCGCCCAGGCCCGCCCCGCGGGCGGTGGTGAGCGCCGCTTCGAAGGCGGCCGGATCCGGGTCGGCGGGCTCGGCGGCCCCGCCGTGCCCGCCGTGGCCCGCGTGGCCCGCGTGCTCGTCACCGGCCTCGGGGGCCGGCTGGGCGCCCGGCAGCACGGTGTCCAGTTCCGGTGCGTGGCCCTTGGCGGCGTCGAGGAGCCGCCCGAAGCGTTCGCCGGAGTACGTGGACCAGGTCAGACCGGTCGCGCTCAGGAAGAGCAGGCCGAGGGCGAGCCAGACCCCGGTCGCGGCGTGGAGGCTCCGGGTCCGGCGCACCCCGCGGGCGGCACGGTCGGGCAGCAGGACGCCCCGGACGGACTTCGCGCGCTGACCTCGGCTGCGGCCGAGCCACAGGACGAGGCCGCCCACGACGAGCACCCACAGCCAGCCGGCCGCGACCTCGGCGTACAGGCGGCCGGTCTCGCCGAGGTGCAGGCTGCGGTGCAGTTCGTCGAGCCAGGTCGTCAGGGGGTGGAGCCCCATGAGGTGGTGAGGTCGCCCTTCACCTTCGCGGTGTAGGGGTCGACGAAGACGGTGCGCTGCTTCTCGCCCAGCTCGGGCACGGAGAGCACCACACGGGTGGTGTCCTCCGGCTCGGCCGGGGTGACGACGGAGGCGAGGCTGCCCTCCGGGTGCGCGGCCCGGGCGGCGGCGATCTGCTCGGACAGCGGGCGCGGCCGGTCGCCGACCCGCTCGACGCGCAGCTGGTCGCCGTAGACGAGCTGGTCGAGCTGCGGGGTGAAGGTGTAGACGAGGCCGGTGAGCGCGGCGACGAGCAGGAACGGGGCGACGAACACCCCGGCGTAGAAGTGGAGCCGGACCAGCAGGGCCCGTACGCCCTGCCAGGAGCGTCCGGCGGGCGCCGCCCCGGCGGCGGGAGCCGTTCTCTGCGGGTCTTGATCGATGGTTGCGGACATGCGTGATCCCCAAAGGTGCGCACGCGGTACGAAGGCGCGCGTGCGAAGAATCCGAAAGGTGAGGTGGACCGCCGCGAGGGCGGGTGGCGTGATCGCGTCCGTGCGATCAGGCGGGGATCACCGGGGGAGGGCCTCGTCGGGGACGGCAGCGGGTCAGGAGGACGCCGAGGCGTACGTGGCCGGCGGTGAACGGCGCCGGCGGCCGTCCCTCGGGCGGGGCCGGGCAGGATCCTGCGGGGGCGAGAAGGGGGAGACGGGGCAGGAGCAGGGCGGCGAGCCGCCGCAGGATCCGTTCTCCGTAGATCACGCAGAGGGCGGTGCCGAGCGTGGCCAGGGCGTGCGCGGACGTCATCGGGGCGTTCATCGCGTGTCCGGGGCCGGCGGCACCCATGTCTGCCGGCATGGCCATGTCTGCCGGCATGGTCATCCCCGTGCCATGGTGGTGTCCGGTGGCCATGGCACCGTGACCGGAGCCGTCGGCCGACGGCATCGTCATCCGGTGGAACACCAGATGCAGGGCGAACTGCGTCGCGCCCAGGGTGAGCACCGTGACGTCGAAGCGTCGGCGGCGACCGCCGAAGAGCACGGTGCCCAGCAGCGTCAGCCCGGTGAAGACCATCCCGAGCCCGCGAGCGCCCGGCAGCGAACCACCGGCGGCGACGTGGCCGACCGCTCCCAGAAACAGGGACGCGGAAGCACAGAGCAGACCCTTCGAAGTCCGCCTCTGCCGGCTGTCCCGTCCCCCCACCGGCACAAGGTATCCAGCGGCTGTCCGGCCGCTGTCGCCTTCGAGCGGCACCCTCGACCGTCCGGGGCGACACGGAATGACCTGTTGTACCGTCATGATCCCTTCGTAGAAGGGTTGTTCGGCCGGGAACGCTCGGGCGGTGTCGTGGTGAGAGCGGCGGAGCGGTCCTTCGGGGTGGGCGGAATCACAGCGGAAGGAAAGGGATGGAACGGGCCGAGTGGGACGTTTCCGAGTGGTGCGCTCCGTCGTCTGCGGACGCCGGTCGGTTCCCGCGAAGGGCGGTGGCTTTTCTCACTTTTTAGGGCGGTTTGTGGAGTATCAGTGGCTGGGCAGCATCGACGTGCCGGAAAGACCGGGGATCCCGGACCCTGGATCCCGAACACCGAAGGGGCGAGGTGGCCACATGCCCGATACGACTCCCGAACCGATCGCGACCTTCTGCGGAAAGTGCGACTGCGGGTGCCCGCAGCTCTTCGTGGACGCGGATGCGCCCGACGACAGGCGCGTCCGCATCACCGACGACTTCGGCCAGCAGGTGCAGATGAGCGAGGAGCAGTTCGCCGACCTCGTCGCCCAGGCCAAGGCCGGCGCCCTCGACCGCTTCGTGGCGGCCGCCGCCTGAGGCGAGCGTCCGCCGACGGGCCGGCCTGCTCCGTGCGCATGGAACACACGGAGCACATGCGACCCGCGCCCGTCGGCGGACGCCGGTGTCACCTCCTCCGAGGTCGGGGCATGGGGGAGGGCTGCCAGGCGCGCAGGCGCAGGCTGTTGCCGACCACCAGGAGCGAGCTCGCCGACATGGCGGCGGCGGCCACCATCGGGTTGAGCAGCCCGGCCATGGCCGGCGGCACGGTCACCAGGTTGTAGCCGAAGGCCCAGACGAGGTTGGCGCGGATCGTGGCCAGGGTGCGGCGTGCGAGGCGTACGGCGTCTGCGAGCGCTTCGACCCCGGTGCGTACGAGCGTCACGTCCGCCGCACCGATGGCGGCGTCGGTCCCGTCGGCCAGGGCGATGCCGAGGTCCGCGGCGGCGAGAGCTGCGGCGTCGTTCACGCCGTCGCCGACGACCGCGACGCGATGACCGCGTTCCCGCAGCGCCCGTACGAGAGCCGCCTTGTCCTCCGGGGCGCAGCGGGCGTGCACCTCCTCGATGCCCAGTTCCGTCGCCACCGCCAGGGCGGGGCCCTCGGCGTCACCGGTGGCGAGCACCGGACGCACGCCGAGCCGGCGGAGCGTATGCACCGCCCGGTAGCTCCCCGGGCGTACGGCGTCCCCGATCTCGATCAGGGCCATGGCCTCCCCGTCGACGCGGACCAGGACCGGAGTACGGGCGTTCGCCTCGGCCGACGTGAGCGCGTCCGCGAGGGCGGCGGGCAGCGCACCGTCCGGCGACGGGGCGCCGACCTCCACGACCCGGTCGTCGACCCGGCCCCGGACACCCCGTCCCGCCACGGCGCGGAACCCGGTGACGGCCGGCAGCGCCGACCCGGCCTCCTCCCCTCGGGCACGGGCGACGATCGCGCGACCCAGGGGGTGCTCCGAGCCCTGCTCGACCGCCCCGGCCAACCGCAGGGCCGCCACCTCGCCCAGCCCGCCGGGCACGGCCGTGACCCGGATGACGGCCATCCGTCCTGAAGTCAGCGTGCCCGTCTTGTCGAGGACGACCGTGTCGACGTGCCGCAACCCCTCCAGGGCCTTCGGGCCACCGACCAGCACGCCGAGCCGGGCACCCCGACCGGTCGCGGCCAGCAGCGCCGTCGGCGTCGCAAGGCCCAGGGCGCACGGGCAGGCGACCACGAGAACGGCCACGCAAGCCGTGATCGCCGCCTGGGCGCCCCCGGCGCCTCCGCTGCCGAGCCGGAATCCGAGGGTGCCGACGGCCAGGGCCAGGACGACGGGGACGAAGACGCCCGCGACTCGATCGGCGAGCCGTTGGGCGCGCGCCTTGCCGGCCTGGGCGTCGGCCACGAGGCGTGCGACACGGGCGAGGCGCGTCTCGGAGCCGACCGCCGTGGCCCGTACGAGCAGCAGGCCACCGACGTTGACCGACCCACCGATCACCGCGGCACCCGGTCCGACGCCGACGGGCTCGCTCTCCCCGGTGACCAGGGACAGGTCCACCGACGAATCGCCCTCCACCACCTCGCCGTCGGTGGCGATCCGCTCGCCGGGGCGCACGACGAACTCCTGCCCGGTGAGCAACTGCTCCAGAGGGACGACGCGTTCGCGCCCGCTCTCCCGTACCGACACCTCCCTGACAGCCAGTTGGGCGAGCGACCGCAGGGCCGCGCCGGTCCCGTGCCGGGCCCGCCCTTCCAGGAACCGACCCGCCCACACGAACAGCGGTACGCCGACGGTCGCTTCGAGATAGACGTGCGCCATCCCGTCGGGTGCGTCGGGGAACAGGGTGAACGGCATGCGCATCCCCGGCTCGCCGGCGCCACCGAGGAACAGCGCGTACGAGGACCAGGCGAACGACGCCGCCACGCCCAGGGACACCAGCGTGTCCATGGTGGACGCCGAGTGCCGCAGTCCCCGGAGAGCCCGCACGTGGAACGGCCACGCTCCCCACACGGCGACCGGGGCCGCCAGCGCGAAGCACAGCCACTGCCAATGGCGGAACTGGAGCGCGGGCACCATGGACAGGACCAGGACGGGAACCGCCAACAGGGCGGTGATCAGGAGCCGGTCGCCTTCGTCCGCAACCGGTGCCGTGAGGCCCGCGGCCGGTTCGGAGCGCTGGGGTGCGGGCGGTTCGGGCAGCGTGGCGGTGTAGCCCGCCTTCTCCACGGTGGCGACGAGC
Organism: Streptomyces sp. NPDC053513; assembly: GCF_044544765.1. Taxonomy (NCBI): domain Bacteria; kingdom Bacillati; phylum Actinomycetota; class Actinomycetes; order Kitasatosporales; family Streptomycetaceae; genus Streptomyces; species Streptomyces sp. NPDC053513. The sequence goes on along the minus strand of NZ_JBITXP010000008.1, from coordinate 26,298 downwards.
TCGTCGACGAGGACCCCCGGCGGGTGCCGGACGCGGGCCCGTCCGGTCGCCAGATTGACGGTCGCCGTGACCCCTTCCAGTCGGGACAGCTTCTTCTCGACCCGGTTGACGCACGCGGCGCACGTCATGCCTCCGACGGCCAGATCCGTGGTGATCAGGTCCGTCGTGAGGGGGGACGCCAGAGCCTCGGCCGTCACCGGTGTGCTCCCGCGTGCTCGTGCCCGCTCCCGTGCCCGGTGTCCCGGGGGCCGTCCGTGGGCGATGGCCGGGCGCCCGGACCGACGGGCCCGACCGCGGTCCCCAGCGCGTACGACCCCCCGAAGACCAGCACCAGCAGGACCAGGTACGCCCACAGGGCGGCGGGCGGCCGGTACGTGCCGGAGGCCGCTTCCTCACGTGGTCGCCGCGGGCGCGACGAGGATTCTCGGGTGGTGTCCACCGGCCGTTCCTCCAGAGCACGACTGTGGCGCCGCTCGGACAGGGCGCGCTTCTGGAGGAGTCGTCGGACGACCGGGCTGTCGGGTTCCGGCGGGAGGGGCGGGATCACCCCCGTGCGGGCGGCCCCGTCCCCTCATCCGCTCGCTACGGAGGTCAGGCGAGAGCGAGTGCCTTCGTGCCCCGCCCCCTCGTGGGCGCCGCGGCCCGCGGCACCGCCGGATCAGCCGCAGTGCTGGGTTCCTCGTCGCCCCGCAGCAGGGAGACGAGGGTCGTCCGGGCGCGGGCGACGCGCGAGCGGACCGTGCCGATCGGGCAGCCGATGGCGTCCGCGGCCTCGGCGTAGGGCAGGCCCAGGAGTTGGGTCAGGACGAAGGCGTCGCGCCGTTCGGCGGGGATGGAGTCCATCAGCTCGGCGAGGGCGATCCCGTCCTCGAAGCCGGGCAGACCCAGGGGCTGGGTGTGCTCGGCCTCCGCCTGCCAGTCGTCGCGGTCGGACAGCCGGGGGCGGGCGGCGGCGTGCCGGAGGCTGTCGACCACGGTCCGCCGGGCGATCGACAAGATCCACGTGCGGGCCGAGGACCGCCCCTGGAAGCGGGGCAGCGCGGCGATCGCCCGGAGGAAGACCTCCTGGGCGAGGTCGTCGGCCGCCTGGCGGTCGGCGCTCAGATAGGCCACGTACCGCCACACGTCGCGGTGCAGGGCGCGAACGAACAGATCGGCCTTGGCGGGGTCGCCGTCCCGCGCGGCGAGGGCGAGCCGGGTGGTCGCCGCGTCGGTGTCGGCGTCCGGCGCGTGCGCCGAGCGGGGCGGTCCGGTGGGTCCCTGGGGAAGGGTGTCATGGGCAGGAGTCATCGCCACACGTCCTTACGAGGCAAGGGGAATCCGGCGGCGCGCACAGGAGTACGGCGGCGCCGGTGAGGGGTCACGGCCTGCCGTCGCGGCAGGGCCGATGCCCGAGCGACGGAGACGCGGAGCGCGTGCCGTCGGGCTCGGGGAGCCGGCTGTCAGGCGACAGCGACCGCCCTCGGTGGGCCTCGGGAGACGACGGAATGGGCGAGCAGGAGCTGGAGGGGAGCGCGCTCGTCACCGGCGCGGACGGGCCGGAGCCGAGGAGGCCGCGACGGTACGGGGGCGACGGCGGCGAGCAGGAGCCGCAGGGGGCGGAAGAGCGCCAGGGGGAGCGCCCGTACGAGGCGGAAGGCGGCCCGCTCGCCGTACGCCAACCACAGACCGCTCAGGAGCGCGGCGAGAAGGTGCGCGGACAGCATGCCGAAGGACGAGGACATGTCCGTCATGTCGTGGGCGGCGGCAGCCTGGTCCATGGTCGCGTGCCCCATGGCCATGTGGCCCATGGGCATGTTGTGCCCCATGGCCTCGTGGCCCATGGACGCGTGTCCCATGCCGGTGTGAGCCATGTCCGCACGGACCGTCTCGACCTGAACCGCCTGCAGGTGAGGCATCGGCGTGACGCTGTCCTGCTGGTACCAGGAGAACACCGCGTGCAGCACGCTCTGGACGGCCACGGTCGCCGTCGTCACCGCGAGGAGACCGCGCTCGCGGCCCGCCAGGATCCAGGCGACGGCGAGCGTTCCCACGAAGGCGAGACCGAGCGCCGGCGCGGGCAGGTCCTGACCCGACATCAGGACGTGGCCGGTGGCCGCGAGCAGCACGCAGACGGCCGCGAACAACGCGGCCCGCACTCCTCGCGAACATCGGCCTGGGGTCATGGCGCGCCCATCCTTGCACCCTTCTCCGGCGGCATGAGGGCGGGTACGTCGTGGGGCGAGGCCGCCCCCTCGGCCCGTCGTCCCATGAGTACGCGACTGTGGCGCGCCCCACAAGTGCGCCTCGGGAACTCACGGCCCGCTCGCGACGACTTCTCCATGTCGACGACGGAACCGCCGTCGCAGGGGAGGGGGTAACCGCGTGAAGTCCGCAAGGGAGGCGGCCGCGGCCATGGCGGCCACGCCGGCCTCGACGGCCGGATCCGAGCGTGTCACGCCGCGCGGGCTGACCGCGCTGCTGACAACGGCCATGGCCTTCTCGATGGTGCAGCTCTTCCTTCTCGGCGCGCTCGGACCGCGTCTTGTCGCCGGTCTCGGCCTGTCGGAGACGTTGCTGGGCCTGACGACCACGGTCGGGTTCGGCACCGCCGCCGTGCTCTCGCCCGGCGGCGGCCGGACCGTGGACCGGGTCGGTCCGCGGCGAGCTCTCGTCGCCCTGCTCGCCGTCTCGGCGGCGGCGCTCGGGCTGATCGGCGCGGCCCCGGGGCCGGGCCTGCTCCTCGCGGCGGTCGCGCTGGGCGGACTTCCGCAGGCGCTCGCCAATCCGGCGACGAACAAGGCGATCCTCGCGGCCGTCCCGGCCCCGCGCCGGGGCGCGGTCACGGGTGCCAAGCAGTCCGGCGTGCAACTCGGTGCCTTCGCGGCCGGGCTGCCGCTCGCGGCGGTGGCGGGCCTGCTCGGCTGGCGGGGTGCGGTGTGGGTGGCGGCCGTGGCCGCGCTCGCCGCCGCCCTGTGGGCCTGGCGGGCGCTGCCGGCCGACCCGCCGCCGAAGACCGGCAGCGCGGCCTCCACGCCGGCCCCGCCCGACGGCCCCGTGCCGTGGCTGGCCGGCTTCTCGCTCTTCCTCGGCGCGGGGATCGCCTCCGTCAACACCTACCTGGCGCTGTTCGGCGCCCAGCGGCTCGGCATGGGGCCGACGGTGGCGGGCGCCCTCGTCGCGGTCCTGGGCGTCGCCGGGATCGCCGGCCGGGTCGGCTGGTCGCGTGCCGCCACGCCCGGGCGGGCCCCGTGGCTCCCCGGCCTGCTCGCCACGGGGGCCGTCGGCGCCGCCGTGCTGCTCGCCGCCGCCGTCCGGGTCGAGCCGCTGGTGTGGGTGGCGGCCGTGGCGGTGGGCGTGTTCGCCGTCTCCGGCAACGCCGTGTCGATGGTCCTCGTCATGCAGCGCTCGGCACCGGGGCGGGCCGGGCAGGACTCCGCGCTCGTCGCGGCCGGCTTCTTCGCCGGGTTCGCCCTGGGACCGCCGCTCTTCGGACTCCTCGTGGAGCACGGCCGGTACGGCGCCGGGTGGGCCCTGGTCGCGGCGGAGTTCGCCGTGGCGGGGGCCGTCGCCTTCGTCTGGGCGGTCAGGGACCGGCGCACGGGACGGGTGGGCGCGGCGTGACCGGCGCGAGGGGCTGGGCCGAGGAGGCGCTGGAGCTTCTGTTCCGGCGGGTGGAGGAGACCGCCGGGCAGGTGGGCGCCCGCTTCCCGCTGTACGCGGACCCCGACGACGGCCGCTGGACGACCACCGGGCGGGGGTCGTGGACCGGAGGCTTCTGGGCCGGGCTGCTCTGGCTGCGTGCCCGGCACACGGGCGTGGCCGCGGACCGATCGGCGGCGGCCGCCGTCACCGCCCGGCTCGCCCCCTGGGCCGAGGCCGACACCGCGACCCGGGGCCTCATCCTCTGGTACGGGACGGCCCCGGCCGCCGAGGACGATGCGGCCGCCGGCCTGCGCGAGCGCGCGGCGAAGACCGCGCTCGCCGCGTGGGACCCGGAGCTCGGCCTGGTCCCGTGGGGCACGGCGCTCGGCGGCCCACGGCTGCGGGCCCGCGCGGACGGCGTCCCCGGGCTCGTACCCCTCCTGGCGTCTGCCGGACCGGAGGGGCGGACGGCCGCCGCGACGCACCTGCACCGCCACCTCGACCTGTGCCTGTCGGGAGAGGCGCCAGGACGGCCCCGCCCGTCCTGGCGCTGGGACGAGGCGCGCGGGGGCTGGGCGGCGGAGCCCGAGCCCGCGCCCGGCTGGGCCCGGGGCGAGGCGTGGCTGCTGCTGGCGGTCGCGGACGGACTGCTGCGAGCGGAGGGCGGAACACCCTGGCGCACGGACAGGCTGACTGCGGCAACGGAACGGCTGTTCCAGCAGGGGGAGTTCCTCGACGGACCACTCGTCCCGCCCGCAGAATCCGCAGAATCCGCAGAAGCCGCAGACCCCGGAGACCACGGAGGCCCCAGAGACCCCGGAGGCCACCTGGACACCTCCGCCGCAGCCATCGCCGCGGTCGCCCTGCTGAAGCTCGCCCAGCTCTCCGGGGCCGCGTGGGCGACGGCATGCGCGGCACGTTCCGAGGCCGTCCTGCACCACCTCGTGGAGGTTCACCTCACCCGGTCGGCCGGCAACCGCCCGGCTGGTGCCGGTCCGGCGGGTACCCGCCCGGCCGGCATGCTCCTGGACGGCTGCTACGAAGCGAAGAGCGGCACCGCCGTCCGTCACGAACTCGTCTGGGGAGACTTCTTCCTCGCCCTCGGCCTGGCCGGGCTCCTCGGCCGCGTCGACCTCACGCGGGTGTGACGGCCGGCCCCGGCTGCCGGCTCCGCAGTACGCGCCGGGCGACCGAGGAGACGTGCTGCTCGTCGGGACCGTCGAGGATCCGGGCCGTCCGCCCCGTACGGAACAGGGCGGGGAGCGGGGTGTCCGGGCCGAGACCGGCGGCGCCGAAGACCTGAACGGCCCGGTCGGCGACCTCCTGGAGCGTGCGGGCCGCCGCGGTCTTCGCCAGGCCCACCTCCACGTGCGCGTCGCGTCCCTCCGCGACCGCCGCCATCGCCTCGTGCACCAGGGGACGGGCGCTCCGCAGCGCCAACAGCGACTCGAAGACGTGCAGTTGGACCAGCTGCCGGTCCGCGAGAGGTCCGCGTGCCCCCTGACGTTCCACCGCGCGCTCGCACAGGAGGTCGAAGGCGCGCTGCGCCTGGCCGACCCAACGCAACGCCCTCAGGGTCCGGCCCAGTTGGAGACGCTCGCCCGCGATCGTGAGCGCCTGGCCGGGTTCGCCGACGACGTGGTCCTCGTCGACGTCCACGTGGTCGAACTCGATTTCGTACTGACCGGTCGCCCCGAGCGCGGGCAGGTCACGGACGATCCGGAAACCGGGCGAGCCGGTGGGGACGAGGATCAGGGACAGCCCGCCGCGGTCCCCGGCCGTCCCGCTCGTCCGGGCGAGCACGGTCACCAGGTCCGCGTCCGCCGCGTTCGACACGAACCACTTGCGGCCCGTGACCGTCCAGCCGCCACCGGGCCGTCGCTCCGCCCGGGTGGCGGTGAGGAGCGGCTCGGTGCCGGGAACGCCCTGCTCCGTCATCGCGTAACACGTGCGCAGCTCGCCCGAGACCAGGCGGCGGAGGTACTCCGAGCGCACCCGGGGAGAGCCGTGCCGCGACAGCATGGTCACGTCCGACAGCGAAGCCGACCCGAGCGCGGCCGGTCCGTGATCGCTGGCGCCTTCGGCCTCGGCGATCGACGCGTACGCGCGCAACGGCAGCCCTCCGCCGCCCAGTTCGGCCGACAGGGGCAGAGCCCACAGTCCGGCTTCCCGAGCCTCCGCCCGCAAGAGGCCCCGCAGCTCCCGGGCGGCCGGACCGCCTGTGTCCAGCCGGGGCTCGTGCGGGTACACGCGGTCGCGGACGAATGCCGAGACCCGCTTCCGCAGCAGATCGAGGTCGGCATCCCGAACCGTTACGTCATGATCCGTCACTGTTTCCTCCGTTCGGGGAACTCGACAGAACGCGCGTCCGACTGCCTGCCCGTGGAAGAGGTCGGGCGTACCCGCCCTCCGGTTCCCGCGATCGTGACAGTCCCGTGCGCCAGCCATCGCCCGCGCGAGGAGAGGAGAGGCATGGCGTCATCAGCGCCCCCGCACACCGCGGTCCGCCGCCCGCTCGACGTCCCGCGTCCGCTCGACGCCCTGCACCTCGACATCGGTGGTCCCCCGACCCTCACCCGGGTCGCCGCCGATCACCTGAGACGCCTCGGCGGGCGGGTACGGGAATCGGACCGGGCCTCCGGCTCCGGCTCCGACTCGGACTCGGGGGAGATCGCTCTCGGCGGCGCCGGGTTCGCGCCCGTCACCGCCCGTACGGCCTGGGGCGTCCACGGCTCCGGGATCGAGGACGAGGCCACGGCCCAAGCCGTCACCGGCGTGATGGCCGTGCACGGACGCCGCCATGGTGCGCCGCGTGGCCTGGGCGTCGACTACCTGGCCACCGCCACCGGCGTGCTCGCCGTCCAGGGGCTCCTCGCCGCGCTGGTCGCCCGGGCCCGAGGCGGCGACGGACCCCGCCACGTGACCACCACGGCCGACCGGGCCGGCCTGCTCGCCGTCTCCCAGTACCTGGCCGCTTCCGGCGCCGACGAGCCCGAAGCCGTCGAACTCGATGCCGGAGGACCGCCGTTCACCTCGGCCGACGGCATCGTCTTCGAGCTGGAGACGCTCGACCCCGGAGCCTGGGCGGAGTTCTGGCGTGCCCTCGGCGCACCCGACGGGGCGATACGGGCGGGCTGGCGGCCCTTCCAGTTCCGTTACGCGACGGCCTGCGCGCCCTTCGCGGCGGTCCTGCACGAGGTCACCCGGACGCACTCCCTGGAACGGATACGGCAAGCGGCCACGGTCTCCGGGGCCGAGGTGTGTCGCCTGCGCACGCTCGCGGAGCGCGCGACGGAGGACGACGGGGCGGATCCCTGGTCCCTGCGCCGGCTCCTGCCCGGCGTTCCCGCGGCCACGCGGCCGGTCTCCCCGGTCGGACCGCTGGAAGGGCTGACGGTCCTGGAGGCGGGCCGACGCATCCAAGCGCCCCTGGCCGCCCACTTGTTGGGCCTCCTCGGTGCTCGCGTGATCCGGATCGAGCCGCCGGGCGGCGACCCGCTGCGCGGTATGCCGCCCGCCTGCTCCGGCGTCTCCGCGCGCTGGCTCGCCCTGAACCGGGACAAGGAGGCCGTCGAGATCGACATCAAGTCGCCCGGCGACCGAGACCGGCTGCGCGAACTCGCCGCCGAAGCAGACGTGTTCCTGCACAACTGGGCCCCGGGAAAGGCGGCCGGGCTGCGGCTCGACGCCGAGCACCTGGCCGCCGCCAACCCGGCGCTCGTCTACGCCTACACGGGCGGCTGGGCGGACCGGATCGCGGACGCCCCGATGGGTACGGACTTCATGGTCCAGGCCCGGACCGGAGTCGGTGAGGCCGTTCACCCCTGCGACGAGCCGCCCGCGCCCTCCCTCATGACCCTTCTCGACGTTCTCGGCGGCCTGCACGGCACCGAGGCCGTCCTGGCCGGGCTGCTCCTGCGCGAGCGCACCGGTCACGGCGTGCGGGTCGACTCCTCGCTGCTCGGCGCGGCCGACACACTGCTCGGCCCCGCCCTGGAACGGGTCCGCCGAGGGCGCGCCCCGCGCCCGCCGGCCGGATTCCGGCACCCGATCCGTACCTCGGACGGCTGGATCGCGCCGAGCGACCTGTGCGCGGCGGCCGCCTCCGCGCACGACCTGAGCGGCATGTGTACCGAGGAGGCCCTGCACCGGCTGCGCTCCCACGGCCTGACCGCGACCGCCGTCACCACCGAACTGTCCGACCTCCACCACGACCCGCGTCTGTCCGGCCCGATCGGCCGGGACGCGCACGGTGCCCCCGTCGTTCTCGACCCCTGGAGCCTCGCGTGACCGTCACCCTCACCGACCTGCTGCCCGCCGGCCTCCGCCGCTCGTGGGCGGTGGACGGCACCTGCCCGGACCTCGACCTCTACAGCCTGTTCCGGGCCCGCCAGATCGCCGACCTGCACCGGACGGCGATCCTCGACGCCAAGGGCACACTCTGTTACACGGCCCTCGACCGCAAGGTCAGAAGCCTGGCCGAGGGCCTGCGCGGGCTGGGCATCGGCCCGGGAGACGTCGTCGCCGTCCAGCTTCCCAACCACCGCAACGCCGTCATCGCCGACCTGGCCGTCGCCGCCCTCGGCGCCGTGGCCCTGCCCTTCCCCGTCGGGCGCGGGGCCGTGGAGGCCGAGTGCCTGCTGCGCCGCGCGGAGGCCGTCGCCGTCATCGTCGCCACCGAACACCGCGGCCAGACCCATGCCGCCGACCTCGCCGCGCTCCGGACCGCCCTGCCGGCGCTCCGGCACGTGATCTCCGCCGGACCGGGCACCGTACCCGAAGGAACGATTCCTCTCCGAGAGCTCCTGCGCACCGACCCCGCCCGCTTTGTCGCCGCCCGGCCCGACCCCGACAGCGCGGCCCGCATCCTCGTCTCCTCCGGATCGGAGGCGGAGCCGAAGATGATCGCGTACTCCCACAACGCCCTGGCCGGCGGACGGGGCAACTTCCTCGCCTCCCTGATCCCCGACGGCACCCCGCCCCGGTGCCTCTTCCTCGTCCCGCTGGGCTCGGCGTTCGGCTCGAACGGTACGGCCGTCACCCTCGCCCGGCACGGCGGATCCCTCGTCCTGATCGACCACTTCGCCCCCGAGGCCGCCCTCTCGGCGATGCGCGAGCACGCGCCCACCCACGTCCTCGGCGTCCCGACCATGATCCGGATGATGCTGGAGCACCTGGAGCGGACGGGGGAGAGCGTGCCCGCCCCGACGGCGCTCGTCCTGGGCGGCGCCCCGCTCGACGAGGCCACCGCGTCCGCCGCGGCGGACGCGTTCGGATGCTCCGTCGTCAACCTGTACGGATCCGCCGACGGCGTCAACTGCCACACCGGCCTGGACCACAAGGTCCCGCCGACCGACCGCTCCGGGGTCGTCGCGGGCCGGCCCGACCCCCGTGTCGCGGAGATCCGGGTCGCCGACCCCGAGACCCACGAGCCCCTGCCCGACGGGCAGATCGGCGAGATCGTCTCGCGCGGCCCCATGACCCCGCTCCGCTACGTCGCCTCCCCGGACCTCGACGCCCGCTACCGCACCCCCGAGGGCTGGGTCCGCACCGGTGACCTCGGCTACCTCGACGGGGACGGCGTGCTGCACGTCGTCGGACGGCTCAAGGACGTCGTCATACGCGGCGGCGCCAACATCAGCCCCGCCGAGGTGGAACGCGAACTGGCCGGCCACCCGGCCGTGCGCGACGTCGTCTGCGTGGGCGTTCCGGACCCGCTGATGGGGGAGCGGCTGGTGGCCTGCGTGGTGACGAGGAACGGGAAGCGTCCGACTCCGGACGACCTGGGCACGTACCTGACCACCCATGGCCTGGACCGGTACAAGCACCCGGAGCACGTGCTGGTCCTGGACGCACTGCCGCTCACCGCCGCGGGCAAGCCGGACCGGGCCGCGCTCAGGCTCCGGGCCGTGGAGGAGCGACCCGCCGTACCGGCCCAGCGGTGAAGGAAGGGGAGGGCCGCGCCGACGCGCGGCCCTCCCCTCGCCCTTCCGTCTCCGCGTGCGGTCAGGCCCCGCTCATCGCCTTCTTCAGCTCGGCGGCGGCGTTCCGGTACACGGCGAGCAGGTCCAGGTCCTCGCCCGGGTAGTTGACGATCTCCACCTGCTCGGCGCCGGTGTCGGGGAGGACGGTTCCCGTCGACATGTGGGCGTTGTCGAGGACGAACGCGGGCTTCTTCGCGGAGAGCGAGGCCAGTTGTGCCGGGGTGACCGGCTCGGGGCCGTACGTCCCCACCGTCGTCGCGCCGGCGAGGCCCGCCGCCCACCCGGTGAAGACCTGGGCGACCGCGGACGGGCTCTTGCCGCCCGGCCAGGCCGACTTGAGCTCACCGTTCAGCTTCACGACCTCGCCGTCGAGGCGCGTCCTGAACTGCGCGGCGGCCTCCTTCGTGCCGAACATCCCGCCGAGCCGGGTGACTTCGGCGCCCGCCTTCGCCGGGTCGTTGTCGAGGTTCACCTCCACCAGCTTCGCCTTCGAACCGGCCGCCTCCTTGATCTTCGCGGCGTACGGCTCGAACGGTGCGTACAGCACGAAGTCGGCCTTCGCGACGGCGGCGAGGTCCGAGGGCTTCGGGTCGTAGTCGGGGGCGTGGTGGACGGACCGCGGGACGATCACCGTGACGTCCTCGGCCCCGGCGGCCTTGGCGAAGGCCCCTTCCCAGGTGGTCGTCACGACCACCACCGGCTTGTGGCCGGCCCCCTTGTGGGCCTCCGGCCCCGGTGCCTCCTCGCTTCCGCATCCGGCGAGGAGCGGAAGGACCGTGGTCAGTGCGACGAGGGAAGCGACGCGGGCGTTACGGACGCGGGTGCGCGCCATGAGCTGTTTCTCCGTTCGGGGAAGAGGTGCGCGGCGAGGACGACGGCCCCCGCCGTGAGGACGAGGACCGGGCCGGGCGGCCAGTCCAGCCAGAGGGCCAGAAGGAAGCCGGTGAGGTTGACGGCGACGCCGATGCCGACCGCCCACAGGATGATCGACCACAGCGAGCGGCCCAGCCGTCGCGCGGCGAGCGCGGGCAGCAGGGTGAGCGCGTCGACGAGCAGGGCACCGGTCAGCTTGATCGCGCCTGCGACCGCGACGGCGACGAGCACGAGGAGCGCGGTGGTGAGGAAGCGGACCGGTACGCCCGAGCACTCGGCGAGTTCGCGGTCGTACAGGAGGAGGGCGACGTCCCGCCGCTTCCACCGGAACAGGGACGGGACGACCACGGCGAGGGCGCCGAGGACGACGAGGTCGGCGGTGCCGACCGAGAGGATCGAGCCCCAGAGGAGCGCGAACGCGCCCGAGGCGTTGACGCCGGAGACGGCGAGGACCAGGAGCGCGGCCGCGACGGCCAGGCTCATCAACAGGCCCATGGCGCCGGACAGCCCGTCGGGCGTACGGGCCAGCGGAGCGACCCCCGCCCCGGACAGGGCACAGGCCACCAGCGCGCACAGCATCGGATCGATCCCGGTCAGCAGGCCGATCGCGATGCCGAGGAGTGCCACGTGCATCATCGCGAACCGCACCGGCATGATGTCGAGCCCGACGATGACCACACCGATCACCGGCAGCCCGACGGCCGCCAGGAGCAGGGCGACGCCAGCCCGCCGGACCGGTACGAGCTGGAGCACGGTGCCGAGGTCGGCCGCCGCGAGCGTGCTCACCGGACCTCCCTGAGTCGCCCGGCAGCCATCTCCAGGACCCGGTCGCACTGCTCGGCGAGCGCCCGGTCATGGGTCACCACGACGAGCGTCACCGGCAGCGCGGTCAGCACGTCGGCTGCCTCCTCCTGCCCGGCGAAGTCGAGGGCGGCGGTCGGTTCGTCTGCCAGGAGCACCTGCGCGCCCGCCGCGACGCAGCCGAGGGCACGCGCCAGGTACATGCGCTGCAACTGCCCACCGGACAGCGTGTCCACGGGCCGCCCGACCAGCGCTCCGACTCCCAGCCGCTCGGCTGCCCCGGCCGCATCGGTCGGCGCGCCGCTGCTCGCCAGGAGCTCGTCCCCACGCAGCGGGAACCGGCCGGCGGCCGGCTTCTGCGGGATCCACGCACAGGACCGGCGCCGCCACGCCCACTCGGCCGCCGTACGGGCGGGCCGCCCGCCGACCTCGATGGTGCCGCTGACCTGCCGGTGCAGCCCGAGGACCGCACGCAGCAGCGTCGTCTTCCCGGATCCGTTCGTCCCCGTCAGCGCCACCCGCTCACCGGCGGCGATCTCCAGATCGACCTCGGCGACCGCCTCGGTACGGCCGTGCCGGCACGCGACCCCCCGCATCTGTATGTCCAGTCCGCCCATCCCGTGCCCTTCAGCGCCACCGTGCTCGTGCGGTGGAGGAGTCGGACGGAAGGGGTGCCGGGTTCCCGGAAACAGGCGGGAACCGTGGACCGCCGCCGCCCGACCCCTCTCATACCGCCACTCCAGGAACAGGAGCACCACATGAACCGCAGGGCATTACTCCGCGCCACCACCGCCCTCGGCGCCACGGGCGCGCTGGCTGCCACGGCGGCCTCGCCCGCGTCCGGGGCCACCCCCGACCCGAGCCGCCCCCTCCGCGTCCACGTCGCGATGTTCGACGGCGTCGAGGAGCTCGACTTCGCCGCTCCGTACGAGGTCCTCTCCGGCGCCGGGTTCTTCACCCCGCGCCCGATCGAGGTCCGGTACGTCTCCGCCACCGGCGCCCGCGCCGTGACCGCCGCCTACGGCACGGCCGTCCGGGGCATCCGTCCCTGGGCCCCCGAGGAGGCGGACCTGCTCGTCGTCCCGGGCGGCGGCTACGCACGCCGCGACAGCCCCGGGGTCTGGGCCGAGATCGATCGCGGCACCCTGCCCCGCGCGCTCGCGGCCGCCGTCCGGCCCGGGCTCACGGTCAGCGCCCTGTGCACCGGCGTCATGCTCCTCTCGGCCGCCGGACTCACCGAGGGCCGCCCGTGCACCACCCACCACAAGGCCAAACCCGACCTCGCACGGCAGGGCGGCCTGGTGAAGAACGCCCGCGTCGTCGACGACGGTGACCTCGTCACCGCCGGCGGCATCACCTCCGGCCTCGACCTCGCGCTCTGGCTGGTCCGCCGCGAACTGGGCGCGGACACGGCGACGAACCTGGAGGAGATGCTGGAGTACGAGGCCCGGGGCACCGTCTGGAGTGCACGCCCTGCCCGCTGAGGCAGGTCCGCCCGCTGAGGCAGGCCCGGCCGCGATCCGGTCGGTCGTGAGGCCGACCGGGGAGGGGGACCGCCGGGCAGAGGGACCGTCGGGCGGGGCGATTCCACCGATGAGTTCTCCGTCCCCGGCCGGTCCACCCCGTGACACGACCGTTCTCGACAGGAGTGCCATGTCCACCATCCAGCCCGTGATCCTCACCGCCGACCCGGACGCCCTGCTCGGCTTCTACACGAAACTGTTCGGCGCCGAGGAGACCTCCCGGGTGCCGGAGGAAGGCCCGGTCTTCTACCTCGGCCTGCGCATCGGCGACACCGACCTCGGCCTGGTGGCCCAGGAGGCCCCGGGGAACCGGGAGGCGCCGCGGATCCTGCTCAGCATCGACGTCGACGACGTCGACGAGACGCTCGGCCGGGTGGCGGCGCTGGGAGGCTCCGTCCGCGGCGGTGCCAACGACATGCCGTGGGGGCAGCGCGTCGCCCACGTCCAGGACCCCGACGGCAACCCGGTGAACCTCACCCAGTCGATCCCGGTCCGGTGACGCCGCAGCTCACCGCTCGTCACGGTCAGGCGTGGCGCATCGCGTCGGTGAGGCGGTCGGCCGCGTCGACGGCGGCCTTCGCGAGCCGGGCGCCGGGATGACGGGTGAGGCGCTGGATCGGGCCGGTCACCGTGATGGCGGCCACGACACGATGGGCCGGGTCGCGCACCGGCGCCGAGACGGAGGCCATCCCGGGTTCGCGCTCCCCGATCGACTGGGCCCAGCCCCGGCGCCGTACGCCGCTGAGGGCCGTGGCCGTGAAACGGGCCCCCTGCAGACCGTGGTGGTAGCGCTCGGGGTCCTCCCAGGCGAGCAGGACCTGGGCGGCGGAGCCCACCTTCATGGGGAGCGCGGAGCCGACGGGCACGATGTCGCGCAGGCCGGAGGCCCGTTCGGCGGCGGCGACGCAGACGCGCACCTCACCCTGGCGGCGGTAGAGCTGCGTGCTCTCGCCGGTGGCGTCCCGGAGCGAGGTGAGGACCGGGCCGGCCGCGACCAGCAGGCAGTCCTCGCCCGCGACAGCCGAGAGTTCGGAGAGGCGGGGGCCGAGGACGAAGCGTCCCTGCAGGTCCCTGCCGACCATGCGGTGGCGTTCGAGCGCGGTGGCGAGCCGGTGGGCCGTGGGCCGCGCCAGGCCGGTGGCGGCGACCAGCTCGGCCAGAGTGGCCGGGCCCGACGCCAGCGCGCCGAGGATCACCGCGGCCTTGTCGAGGACACCCACGCCACTGGAAATGTCGGATACGTTCACGAAAAGGGGTACTCCAGTCTCGTCCGCGCGTCCTGACGCGCGGAGACCTCGCCCGGGGGAGGGCAGGGGTGGTCAGCGGGAAAGGGCCGAAGCGGTCGGCCGATACGCCGCGGTGGCCACGAGACGGGTACGGGAGAAGCCCGGAGTGGACAGAGCCTGGGCGGAAGGCAGCACAGAGAGCACCGTGTCTCCTCATCTTTTCCCGCGCCACGTTGGCGCGGGCCGGAGTTGGCACTGATCCCGACGGCGCGGCGCGAACATGGAGCGCCGAGTCGACGGGGAGTTGCCGGGGCTTCGTAGGGCCGGTCCCTCCACCCCTCTGGATGATTCGCGAGGAACCATACAAGACTCCCGGGCCGACCCGCCAACGGCATTCCGGCCACGCGGCGGCCGGAGCGTGCCCTTCGCGGGATCCCCCCCGCCGCCGCTGCGAAGGCGGCGGCGACAACGACGGCGACGGCGGTGGTGACGGTGACGGTCAGGCGAGCAGGTTCACGGCGCTCTGGAACAGGCCCGGGAACCGGGCGGCCGTCGGCATGATCAGAGGAGCCAGCGGTGGCTGGTTCCGGACCCAGAGCAGGGACCTCGTCAGGAGGCGGTAGCTGCGGGACAAGCGGCACCAAGCGGGCTCGTACGCCTGCGGGTTGCCCTCGCGAAGGCAGCGTACGAGGGCGTCCGCCGCCGTCAGCGCGAGGGTGAGGCCCTCGCCGGTCAGCGCGTCGACGTACCCGGCGGCGTCGCCGACGAACAGCACGCGGCCGGCCACCCGGGAACGGGCCTGCTGGCGGAGCGGCCCGGCACCCCTGACAGATGTCCTGTCGGCGGTGCGCAGACGGGCGAGCAGGCGGGGGAAACGGCTCAGCTGGTCGTCGAAGGGCAGTTGGCGCGAGGTGAGGAGGGCGACGCCGACCTGCCGCGGCCCGAGCGGGGTGACGTACGCCTCGCAGTCGGCGGACCAGTGCACCTCGACCAGGTCGGTCCACGGCTCGACGGCGTAGTGGCGCCGCAGTCCGTACCGGGGCGCGTGCCGCCGGCCGGCGGCCGGCCGTACGGTCAGGCCGAGCGCGCGCCGGGTGGGTGAGTGCAGTCCGTCGGCCGCCACCAGATACCGGGCGTTGATCCCGTCGGCGGTCACGTGCGCCCCGGACTGGGTCACCCGGCGGACGCGGTGGGGGACGACCGGAACGCCGAGCCGGGCGGCCCGGGCTGCGAGTGCCTCGTGCAGCACGGTCCGGCGCACGCCGAGACCGGGCCCGGTGCGGAACCGGGCTTCGGCGCTCCGGTCGCCGGCGGCGTCGACGTAGCGGATGCCCCGAAGAAGCGGCCCGGGCACCTCCACGTCGAGGGCCCTCAGGGCGTGCACCGCCGAGGGCATCAGCCCCTCCCCGCAGGCCTTGTCGATCGGCGCCGGCCGCGGCTCGGCGACCACGACGTCGAAGCCCCGCCGCGCTCCGTGGATCGCGGTGGCCAGGCCCGCCGGGCCGCCGCCGACGACGAGGAGGTCGATCACGACGCGGCCCCGGGGGAGGAGAGGACGTGCGACGGCGCCAAGGCGGTGTTCTCGCAGCGGATGCGGACGGTGAGCAGGGCCGCGTTCAGGAGCGAGAAGCCCAGGGCGGTCAGCCAGGCGGTGTGCACCAGGGGCAGGGCCGCGCCCTCGACGACGACCGCGACGTAGTTGGGGTGCCGGAGGCGGCGGTAGGGACCGGCGGTGACGAGCGGGAGGCCGGGGACGATCAGCACCCGGGTGTGCCAG
The DNA here is from genome assembly GCF_044544765.1 of Streptomyces sp. NPDC053513. Lineage (NCBI taxonomy): Bacteria > Bacillati > Actinomycetota > Actinomycetes > Kitasatosporales > Streptomycetaceae > Streptomyces > Streptomyces sp. NPDC053513. The sequence continues at coordinate 10,490 of NZ_JBITXP010000008.1, read as the reverse complement.
CGGGGCCCGAGCGTGCCGACGCACCACCACCGTAGGGCTTGGGCGGCCAGCGCGAGGGCCAGCGCGGGCCAGCCGAGCAGCGGCAGGAAGGGTCGGTCGGCGGCCCAGGGCTCGACGAGGCAGCCGAGGAGGAGCGCCGCGTGCAGGACGACCATGACCGGGTAGTGCCCGGCGCCGTACTCGCGGGCACCCCGGGCCCGGCTCCAGGCGCCGTTGCGTCGCGCCACGGCGAGTTCCACGAAGCGCTCGGCGACGACCAGCAGGACCAACAGGGTGTACAGCGGCAGGGTCACGGCGGTCTCACCAGGCCAGGAGGACGAGTTCGGACGAGAAGCCGGGCCCGAAGGCGAGCATCAGGCCGATCGTCCCGGGCGGCGGCCGGTCGGCCTGGATGTCCTTCAGGATCTGCAGCACCGACGCGGAGGACAGGTTGCCGTGGGCGGCCAGGGAGCGACGGCTCGCCGCGAGGGCCGGGGCCGGCAGGCCGAGCCCTTCGGCGAGCGCGTCCAGGATCTTCGGGCCGCCGGGGTGGCAGATCCACGCCCCCACGTCCGCGGGCTTGAGGTCGTGCGCGGCGAGGAAGGACTCCACCTCCTCGGTCACGTGCAGCCTGACGAGTCCGGGGAGTTCCGGCCCGAGGACCATGCGGAAGCCCCAGTCGCCGACGGCCCACCCCAACAGGTGCTCGGTCCCGGGGTACAGGCGGCTGCGGGCCGCCACGACGCTCGGCACGGAGGACCCGGCCGACCGCGACGTCGTACGCGAGGACGCGGAGGAGCGGCCACCGCCGACGGCCACGAGCGCGGCGGCCCCGTCCCCGAACAGACCGCCCGCCACCAGGTTCGCCGTCGACATGTCGGCGCGCTGCAGGGTGAGCGAGCACAGCTCGGTGGAGAGGAGGAGCGCGGTGCCGCCCGGCCGGCCGTCGAGGAAGTCGTGGACGCGGGCCAGGCCGGCGGCGCCCGCGGAGCACCCGAGCCCGAACAGGGGCGTGCGCCTGACGTCCGGCCGCAGACCGATCCGTGCCGCGAGGCGGGCCTCCAGGGACGGCGTCGCGATGCCGGTCACGGTCGTCGAGACGACCAGGTCGACGTCCTCCGGGCGTACGCCGGCCTCGTGGAGGGCCCGCGTGACGGCTTCGGCGCCCAGCGCGGTGGCCAGTTCGACGAAGAGCCGGTTGGTCTCGCCGAAAGCACCGAGATCGCGGTAACGGTCGAGGGGCAGGGCGAGATGACGGCTCTCCACGCCGGCCGCCGCGTGCAGCCGGCGCACGAGCTCCCTGTCGGATCCGGGCGGCAGGCCGGCGACGAGGTCTTCGGTGATCTCGTGCTGCATGTAGCGGTGCGGCGGGAAAGCCGTGCTCACCGCGAGGACGCGGGTCATTGCTCCAACATAGGGACGGTGAGGCGCCGACACCCACAACCCGGAGGTCATGGGCGCGCCGTCGCCTAGCGTGGTGCGGTGCGCCCCACCACGGACGAAGGAACCCACCCCCTCGCGGCCCCGGCCGTTCCCGGCTCGACGGAACCCCCGGCCGTCGTCGGTCTGCTGAGGGCGAGTCACCCGGGGCCGGCGGCGACGGTGACGGTCCTCGCGGCGCTGCTGGCCGCCGCGTCCGGGCTGGGCCCCGCCCCGGCGGTCGCCGCGGTCGCCGCGGTCGCCGCGGGACAGCTGTCGATCGGCTGGTGCAACGACCGGCTGGACCTGCGCCGCGACCGGGCCGCGGGACGCCGTGACAAGCCCCTGGCCACGGGGGCCGCGCGGCCCGGCACGGTGGGTGCGGCGGCCTGCCTGGCCCTGCTGGCCTGCGTCCCGCTGTCGCTCGGCTGCGGACTCCTGGCGGGCGCGGTGCACCTCGGCTGCGTCGCCGCGGGGTGGACGTACAACCTGTGGCTCAAACGGACGGTCCTCTCCTGGCTGCCGTACGCCGTCGCCTTCGGACTGCTGCCGGCCTTCCTGACGCTGGCCCTCCCGGGCCGTCCGTGGCCGCCCCTGTGGCTGACCGTCGCGGCGGCGCTCCTGGGGACCGGCGCCCACTTCGCCAACGTCCTGCCGGACATCGAGGACGACCTGGCGGGAGGGGTGCGCGGGCTCCCGCAGAGGGCGGGCAGGCGCGGGTCCGCGGCGTCGGCAGCGGTCCTGGCACTGGCTTCCTGCGTGATGCTGACGGTGGGACCGACGGGCCGGGTGTCCCCGGCCGGGGCGGGCCTGATCGGCGTGACCCTCGCGCTCTGCGTGGTGGCGGTGGCCGGACCGCCCGCTCTGATGCGCGGACGCGTGCCCTTCGTCGCCGTCCTGGCCATGGCCGGCCTCGACGCCGCCCTCCTGGTGCTGGCCGGAGGCGCGGCGCCCGCAGGCCGGGGCTGGCCGTGACCGACGGCGGCGGCACGCACGGCGGACGTGCGCGGGCGGCCGGCGTCCCGCGGGCTCGAAACGGGCGAGGACAAGCCCAGAGGCAGGCGGGCGTCACGCTCGGAGACGGGTGAGCGTCGGCTCAGAGAGAGGTGAGGATCTGCGGCGAGAGCACCTTGATCATGGTGTTGGTCCAGCGCATCTGCCGCAGCGTCTGCGGATGGCAGTCGGAGGACAGGGCCAGGAGCCGGTCCTGCTTCGCCGCCTGGGCGTACTGGGCGAGCATCTCCCAGTACAGGGAGTTCTCGGCCGCCGCCAGGTGGAGGGAGCGCAGGTCGCGCAGGAGGAGAAGACCGGGCTCCGGCCGGTGCCCCAGCAGCTCGGCGGTCTTCTCCCGCACCGCGGAGAGCAGGCCTTCGCCCGGCTTCTCCTCCGTCCCGCCCTTCAGGTCGAGCTCGTAGGCCCGCGCCGCGTCCGCGATGCGGTCGGCGTGCTCGCCGGACCAGCGGGCGAGGTCGGTGGCGACGTGGTGGACCTCGTGCTCCGTGCGATGGCGGTCCGCGACGGCCACGAGTTCCTTCTCCAGACGGCGCTCGCCGTGATGGAGCGCGCGCAGGGTGAGGGTGACGCCGCTCATGACCGTTCCTCCGTCGCGTGGGCCCGTGGTCCTCCGGCGGTGGCCGGAACGCCGTCCGGCACGGCCGGCGCGGAGGCGGTGTTGGTCGGGGCGGGAGCCGGCGTGCCGTCACCGCGAGCGACGCGTTCCACGCGGGCCGCGGCCGTCTTGAACAGGGGCTGCTTGGAGGCGGGGTCCCAGTCGGTGACCGTCGTCTCGTTGGCGGCCCTGCCCTCGTCCGGCGAGGCGGGTCCGTGGCCGCCGGGGGTGTCCCAGTAGCCGTAGTGGAAGGGCACGAAGACGAGCCCGTCGCGGATGTCGGTGACCCGGACGCGGGCCTGCAGCGACCCCCGCGCCGTGGTGATCCGGGCGAGGTCCCCCTCGCGGAGGTCCAGGGCGGCGGCCTCGGCGGGGCTCAGCTCCGCCCACACCTCCGGGGCCGCCGCGTTCAGCTGCGGCACCCGGCCGGTCTTGGTGCGGGTGTGGAAGTGGTAGAGGGTGCGGCCGGTGGTCAGCTGGAGGGGGTACTCCTCGCTGGTGTCCTCGTGCGGCGGCAGGTACTCGGCGGCCTTGACGACCGCCTTGCCGTCGGGGTTGAGGGAGCGGTACTCGACCACCTCGACGGACGCGCCGGTGACCAGGTCCTTGCCGTAGCTCTCGCAGACGTCGGGATGCGCCCAGTCGATGCCCTCGGTGTAGAGGCGCTCGGTGCCGTCGGGGGCGTCCTCGTTGCAGGGCCACTGGATGCCGGTGCCGCCCCGCAGTCTCTCGTACGTCAGACCCGTGTAGTCGCACGGCCGGCCGGCGCTGCAGCGCTTCCACGCCTCGAACGCCTCCTCCGGCGTGCTCCACTTGATCAACGGGCCGTCGTCGCGGTCGCGGAAGTCCATGCGCCGCGCGTAGTCCAGGAAGATGTCCAGGTCGGGGCGGCTCGCCCCGGGCGGCTCCACCGCCTTCTCCGAGAGGTGGACGGTGCGGTCGGCGTTGGTGAACGTCCCGGTCTTCTCGCCCCACGTCGCGGCCGGCAGGACCACGTCGGCCAGCTGCGCGGTCTCCGTGAGGAAGAGGTCCTGGACGACGGTGAAGAGGCTCTCCCGCCCGAGGACGTCGCGGATGCGGGCGAGCTCCGGCAGGGACACGGCCGGATTGGTGCCGCTGATCCACAGCATCCGCACCGACCCCTGCTCGGCGTACCGGAAGATCTGCATCGCCGGGGTCGGCGGGGCGTAGTGGGGGACGGCCGACGGATCGACGTTCCAGACCCGGGCCAGATCGGCCACGTGCTGGTCGTTCTGCCAGTTGCGGAAGCCCGGCAGGTCGCCGTCGGCACCGGTCTCGCGGGTGTTCTGGGCGGTCGGCTGGCCGTTCATCTGCAGGACGCCGCAGCCCGGCCGGCCCAGCATCCCGCGGATCAGGTGCAGGTTGTTGACCTGGACGGCGGCCGCCGTGGCCTGGTGCGACTGGTAGACGCCCTGCAGCACCGTGGACAGGAGGCGCTCGGCGCCGCCCAGCAGCTCCGCGGCCCGGCCGATGGCCGCGGCGGGCACGTCGCAGATGTCCGCGGCCCAGGCGGGGGTGCACTCCGCGACCCGCTTGCGGAGTTCCTCGAAGCCCACCGTGTGCGACTCCACGAAGTCGTGGTCGATCCGGTCGCTCCGGACGACCTCGTGCAGGAGCGCGTTGAGCAGGGCGACGTTGGTTCCGGGCCGGGGCGCCAGATGGACGTCGGCGCGCCGGGCCACCACGGTGGGGCGGGGGTCCACGCACAGCAGCCGCGGCGGGTCCTCGCCCTCCAGCCGGTCCAGCACCCGCATCCACAGGACCGGTTGCGTCTCGGCCATGTTGTGGCCGAACAGGGCGAGGGTGTCCGCGTGGTCGACGTCCGTGTACGAGCCGGGCTGGCCGTCGCAGCCGAACGACTCCTTCAGCGCCTCGGCCGCGGTGGAGGTGCACAGCCGGGTGTTGCCGTCGAGGTGGTTGGTGCCGATCCCGGCGCGGGCCAGGACGGCCAGGGTGTAGTACTCCTCAAGGAACAGCTGCCCCGAGGTGTAGAACCCGATCGCTCCCGGCCCATGGGCGGAGAGGAGCTCGCGGGAGCGCTCCACCACGCGGCCCATGGCCGTGTCCCAGTCGCACTCGACGAGGCGGCCGCCCTCCCGGACCATCGGGCTGCGCAGCCGGTCGGCGGCGTGGTTGGCCTGCCAGCCGAAGAGGTCCTTCGGCCCCAGCCGGCCCCGGTTCACCCGGTCCGCCGCCCGCCCCCGGACACCGACGATGCGGCCGTCCCGCACCGCGATGTCCATCGCATCCCCGTTCGAATGCAGCACCGACGCGGACTGCACCCACCGCTCGACATCGGCCGCCGTGACGCCCTCGGCGAGATGCGTGTCCACCCGGGTCGGCCACGTCCCGCCGGCGCCGTAGGCGGTCCGCCCGCCCCAGGGCCGTGCGATCCGGTCGTTCGGAGAATCCATCCGGCACCTCCGCCTTTCCCCTTCGCCTTTCGGTGGCCCGCGTCTACCCCCGGGTCCTCCGACCAAGCGGCCCCGAAAACCCCCGGTGTCAGCGGGGCCGGGGGGGCGGGCCTCAGTCCTTGCCGCGCCCGGTCACGGCGTCCCGCAGCCGGTCGACGAGGCCCATGCCGGGGCGCGCCGGAGCACCCCGAAGCGTGGCGCTCCTGGGTCGACGAGGTCGTGACCAGCTGGGCCGCCTGCCTGCTGGGCTCCCCGGCCCTGGCCTCCCTCGCGGCCGAGGCGGTGGCCGCGGCGCACGGCGACACCGCGCCCGTGGCCTTCCGCCGCCTGACCCACCCGACGGAGGAGGACCACCGGTCGGCGGCCCTCCTGCGCCATCCCGACGTCCTGGCGCCGATAGCCGACCTCCACGGGGCGGAACTCCGGGAGCGCCTCCGGGCCGCCCTGCCGATGTGACCGCCGGACGGCGCCGAGGTCCGCATACGGGGACGGGGCACCGGGTACCGCTGGTACGTCGAGAGCCGCCCGGCCGACGCGCCGCGGCTGGAGACCCGCACCCAGGACGCGGAACGCGAGGGCGACGGCGAAGCCGTCGAACCCTCCCGCAAGGCCCGGCGGACAGCCGCAAGGGCGCCGAACCGGGCGAGCGACTCCCACCCGCACGCACGGAAGGCTGACACCGTCATGAAGGCAGTCGTGTGGCACGGCACCGGCGACATACGTCTGGACGAGGTGCCGGACCCCGAGATCCAGGACCGGTACGACGCGATCGTACGCATCACCACCTCCGCGATATGCGGAACCGACATCCACTTCGTCCGCGGCACGATGCCCGGCATGAAGGAGGGCCGGATCCTCGGCCACGAGGCCGTGGGCGTCGTCGAGGAGGTGGGGCCCGGTGTGCGCAACCTGCGGGCCGGTGACCGGGTGGTCGTGCCGTCGACGGTGGCGTGCGGCGCGTGCAGCTACTGCCGGGCGGGCTACTACGCGCAGTGCGACAACGCCAACCCGGGAGGCCCGCGGGCGGGCACCGTCTTCTTCGGCGGTCCCGAGGCGGCGGGAGGCCTGGACGGACTCCAGGCGGAGTACGCCCGGGTGCCCTTCGCGCACGTGGGACTCGTGCCGCTGCCCGACACCGTGGACGACAACCAGGCCGTCCTCCTGTCCGACATCTATCCGACAGCCTGGTTCGGCGCCGAGCTCGCCGAGGTGGGTGACGGGGACACGGTCGCGATCGTGGGGGCCGGGCCCGTGGGGCAGGCGGCGATCGCCTGCGCGCGTCTGAGGGGTGCGGGCCGGATCATCGTGGTCGACGCGGTGGCCGACCGACTGGACCTCGCCGGGCGCCAGCACGCGGAGACCGTCGACTTCGACAGCGAGGAGCCGGTCGAAGCCGTGCTGGAGCTCACCGGTGGCATCGGCGTGGACCGTGTGATCGACGCCGTGGGCGTGGACGCCCGGCGTCCGTCGCACGGGCCGGCGGCCGAGGCGCTGCACGACCAGGCACGACAGTTCGCGCACGAACGCGCCGAAGCGGCACCGGAACAGAACCCCGACGGCGACACCTGGGTGGTCGGGGACGCGCCGTCCCTCGCGGCCCGGTGGTCGGTGCGGATGGTGGCCAAAGCGGGAACCATCGGCACGGTCGGGGTCTATCCGCCGCAGGTCCAGCACTACCCGTTCGGCGAGGCGTTCATGAAGAACCTCACGCTGAAGACGGGAAACTGCAACCACCGCCGCTATGTGCCCCGCCTCGTCTCCCTGGTGGGCTCCGGCACGCTCGACCCGACCCCCCTCGTCACGCGCTGGTCCGGCTTCGGGGACGCCGTCGCCGCCTACCGGGCCTTCGACCGCAGGGAGGCCGGCTGGACGAAGGTCGCGCTCGGCCTCGACGACCGAGGAGCCGTCGCGCCGGGCATGGGCGAGGAGGCCGGCACGGGAGCGGCCACCACGGCCGGCTCCCACGAGGGGAACGCGGGCTGACTCCGCCCCGGCCCGGACCGCCCCCTGCGGGAAGGCCGCGGGCCCGGAAGGCGTCACCTCCCCCCGTCGTGGCGGGTGTGTCCGGCGAGCGCGCCGTCGCAGGCGGCGGGGTCACAGGCGGCGGCCCGGGGCCCCAGCGGGACGCCGTGGGTGCGCAGCACCTCGCGGACGTCCAGGATCAGCGGGAAGACCTCGTGGTTGCGGTCCTCGCCCTGCTCGTCCCACGCCCTCTGCTCCGCCTCGACGGCCATCCGGTCCTCCGCGAAGACGCGCTCGGCGAAACGGCGGATGAACGGCCACGCCACGTGGAGGGCGGCGGGGATCCCGGGCTTCTCGATCATGAGCAGGCCATAGGCGTGGCACGTGCGCTGCTCGGCGTCCTCGGGCACGTACGCCGCCCAGAGCCGGAAGGCCGGGTGGTCGGCGTTCTCCGGAACCAGGTCGAGCGTCTGGTACGGGTACTGCGTCCGGATGGTCATGACGTCGCTGGAGGCCGAACCGCCGATGCCCTCACCGGCCAGCAGGCCGGCGCTGCGGTTCCGCTTCCCTCCGGTGTGCGTGAACAGGTACCGGGCCTCCACCGTCCGCCCGTCGACCCGGTGGCTCAGGAGCTCCGGGTGCAGCTTGCCCACGACGCCGCGGTGGAGGAACTGGTGGTTCATGTCGAGCAGGTTCTCGTGCATGAAGGAGTAGTGGCAGCGCACGGTCCGGGAGAAGGTCATGGTCCGGTACTTCGGCGAAGCGTGGGCCGGCAGCTCGGGGAACGCGGTCTCCGCCGCCTTCTCCGGATCCCCGGGGAAGACGAAGACCAGACCGTACGCCTCGCGCACGGGGTAGGCGCGCACCCCGCGCGGCGGCCGGCCGTCTCCTTTGGAGAGATAGGGGATCTGGGAGATGCGGCCGTCACCGCGGTAGGCCCAGGCGTGGTAGCAGCAGCGGAGCGTCTCGCCCTCCACCACGCCCATGCTCAGGGGGACCTGCCGGTGCGCGCACCGGTCCTCCAGGGCGTGCACGGCGCCGCTCTCACCGCGGTAGAGCGCGATCCGCTCCCCGGCGAACGCGGTCGCGTACGCCCGCCCCCGGCGCACCTTCCTCGACAGCGCGACCGGGTACCAGTGGTCGGGGTGCGCGCCCACGCGCCGCAGGTCGGGAAGGCCCGCGGGCCGCGGCTCCGTGCCCCGGGAGAGCCGGCCACCGTCGCCGCCGGGGACGGGCGGCGTGATGCCGCCGCCAGACTGCGTCTCGACCATGCGCACTCCCTCTGTTCCGTCGAGTGGGGCATCGGGCCCGCGGGTTCCAGCGCGCAGGTCCGGTCGAGCCGGTCCGCGCCGGCCCGCCGGGCGACCGACGGCGTCCCGGCACCGTTCCATCCTGGCCTCCCGCCGTCGGCGACGCCCGGAGGGCGGGTCCGCGCGGGTGACCGACGCATCGGTCCTCCTCCGCAGCCACCGGGACCGACCGGCGGGCCCTCCGGCCTCGCACGGCCGGAGCGCCGCTCCTCGGCGGGTCTCATCCCTCCTCGCGCGCCCGCGAGCCGACAGGGTGCGCCTCGTACACGCGGAAGCGCTCGGCGTCGGCCCACTTGACGTCCAGGCCCAGACCGGGGCGGGTGGGATCGGGCCGCAGAATGCCGCTGACGGGCGACAGGGTGCCGTCGAACAGCAGCTCTTCGACCCGTGTGTGGTCGTGGAAGTACTCCAGATGCCGCAGCCGGCGCACGGCGCAGAACGCGTGGGCGGAGACCGCCGGGGCGCAGTGGGCGGACAGGTCGAGGTGCCGGGCCGCCGCCAGACCGGCGATCTCCAGGACGCCGGTGATGCCGCCGCAGCGGGTCACGTCGGCCTGCAGACAGTCCACGGCGGGGGGCTCCACGAGGTTGACGAAGTCCTGCGCGGTGAAGGCGTACTCGCCGGCGGCGATCTCCAGGCGTTCGGGGCCCCGGTCGCGCAGCAGACGCAGCCCTTCGAGATCGGCAGAGCCGACGGGCTCCTCGAACCAGCGCACGTCCCACTCCTCGTGGAACCTGCGCGCCCAGTACAGGGCCTCCTTGCGGGAGAGCGCGCCGTTGGCGTCGGTGAAGAGCTCGACCTCGTCGCCGATCGCCTCGCGCACGGCCGTCAGACGCCGAGGATCCCGTTCGGGCTCGCGCGAGGTCTTCAGTTTGAGCCGTGGGATGCCCTGGTCCGCCCACCCGGCCAGCTGCTCGGTGAGCCGGTCGAGCGGGTAGTTCGTGAAGCCGCCGCTGCCGTACACCGGGACCCGGTCGTGAGGGGCGGGCAGCAGGTGCACCAGCGGCAGGCCGAGCAGCCGGGCCTTGAGGTCCCACAGCGCCACGTCGACCGCCGAGCGCGCCATGGCGCCGACACCGGGCCGGCCGGCGTTGCGGATGTGCGTCCCCATGAGCTGCCACAGGGCCGGTGGTGCCAGGACCCCCCGCCCTTCGAGGAGCGGCGCGAGTCGCGAGGTGACGAAGGAGGCGACCGACACGTCTCCGTAGGTGTAGCCGAGACCGGTGCTGCCGCCGGCGTGCACCCGGACCAGGACCATCGTCGTGGAGTCCCATTCCAGGGTGCCGTCCTGCTCCCTGCCGCCGGGGCCGTCGGTGGGCACCTCGAAGGCGTGTACGTCGACCGCGTCGACGCGGTACTCGTTCCGTCCGGCTCCGGCCATCGCGTACTCCCTCGCGCGTACCCCCGACGTCGTCACAGGTGACCCGTCGGAGGCGTCGGCAAACGGGCCGAGGAGGGCACGGCACGGCAGCGCTCGGCCTCGCCCCGCCGCGCCCGCGCGCTCCGGGCGGGGGGGGGGGGGGGGGGGGGGGGGGGGGGGGCGGCCCCCGGGGGGCGGGGGGGCCCCCCCCCCCCGCCCCCCCCCGCCGCCCCCCGCCCCCCCCCCCCCCCCCCCCCCCCCCCCCCCCCCCGCGGGCGGCGCCCCCCCCCCCCCCCCCCGCCCCGCCCCCCCCCCGCCCCCCCGGGGGGGGGGCGGCGCGCGCCCCCCCCCCCCCCCCCCCCCCCCCCCCCCCCCGATGGGGGCGACCTCGCCCTCGCGCACGAGCCGACGGAGGG